>DASWIR010000304.1:0-2593 GCA_036397575.1 Alteraurantiacibacter sp.
ATGCGGCTTCCGGTTGTCTGCGGACGACCAGGAAGGTCCGCCTTCCCTACGCGGCGGCGCAGGTGTTGGGTGGGCGCCTCCGACGGCGTTGGCGTGCCAGACTTTCAGGAACCGCCGCTCGGCTAGGTTGCCGAAACGGCAGAGCCAACGGCCTGAACTTCGCTCGTCAGTGGGCGCTTGCCTCAGGGTCCAGGCGGCGATGGACGAATTAGGGTGGACGCTGGCGGGCTCGCCAGTGCCATTTTTTGGCGGATTTCTGCGGTTATTCCAGCCTTTGGCGGTGTTTGGCGAATGGGCAAATGGTCCCAGGGGCGGGATCGAAATGCTAAGGCAATATTCTGAAAAACATTGCAAAATCGAATTCTATTTTCGGAAGAGCCCCCAAATAGGCCTCCAAATCCCGATAAGTCGTATTCAGAGCCGACCGCCCTCGGCGCAACGATCAAACGCTTCCTTCGAGGATCTGCAGCGTCTTCAGATCGGAATGGAAGTCGAGCGCATAATCGCCGCCTTCGCGTCCGATGCCGGATATGCCGAGCCCGCCAAAGGGCGCCGTAAGGTCGCGCACAAGGAAGGTATTCACCCAGACCGTGCCGCCGCGTACCTGCCTGCCGACCCGTTCGGCCCGCTCGGCATCGCCGGTATAGACGATGCCCGACAGTCCGTAGTCGGTCGAATTGGCGAGCGCGACGCCCTCTGCCTCCTCGCCGAAAGTCTGGAAAGTGAGGACCGGGCCGAAAACTTCGTTCTGCACGACCTCACTATTGTTGTCTCTGGGCAGGATCAGTGTCGGTTCGACCCAGTTCGCACCTTCCTTCCAGCGCTTTCCGCCGCGAACGATCTCGTCGCCTGCACCGCGCGCGCGGCCGATAAAGCCCAGCACCCGCTCGACATGGACCGGATGGATCATGGCCGAGACCGTGGTGGCCGGATCGCGGCTGTCGCCCAGCACATGCGCATCCGTATAATCATGGAAGCGCCCGAGAAATTCATCCTTCACGCTGCCCTGCACGATGAGGCGGCTCCCGGCCATGCAGACCTGGCCGCTGTCGTCATACTGGCCGGCCGCTTTTTTGGCCGCGGCGTCGATATCGGCGTCTTCGAAGACGAGGAGCGCGCTCTTGCCTCCGAGCTCGGCGGTGAAGGGCACGACATTTTCCGCCGCGTTCTTTCCAATGATGCGTGCGGTCGGGACCGAGCCTGTAAAGCTGATCCGCTTGACGCCCGGATCGCTAGTGAGGGCATTGCCGAGTTCGGCGCCGCCCTGGACGATATTGAACACGCCAGGCGGGAATCCGGCCTGTTCGACCAGATCCCCCAGAAGGGAAGCGGAAAGCGGCGACCAGTCGGCGGGTTTCAGGATCACCGTATTGCCCGCTGCGAGCGCCGGCGCGCACTTCCAGGTCGAAAGCATGAACGGCGCGTTCCAGGGGGTGATAATCAATGCCGGCCCGGCGGGCATGCGGATCACCCGGTTCAGCGTACCCTTGGACGACCAGACGCGCTCCTCGTGCTGGACGACAAGTTCCGCGTAGTTCCGGAAATTAAGTGCGGCGCGCGAGATTACGCGCAGCCGCAGGCTTTCGAGCAGCATCGCCATGTCGAGGCATTCGATGCGCGCGAGATCTTCCTTGTTTTCCTCGATGAGATCGGAAAGCCGGTTGAGGTGGGTTGCGCGTTGTGCGGCGCTCAACGCCGCCCACTGCGGGAAGGCTGCGGTGGCAGCCTCGACCGCCTGCTTCGCGGTTGCGGCATCGCCCCGCGAAATATCCGCAAGCTTCCTGTCCCAGTCGAATGGGCATCGGGTTTCGAACGTTTGCGGCGAGCTGATCCGCTTGCCACCGATGAAGTGATCGGGTGAGACCAGCACGCCGTCAATATCGATGCGATCCCGCATGAATTTCCTCAAATATAGTGAAGGTAATAGTCGATCTGATCCTGTGCCGGCTTGCCTGCCAACGTCTCCACTTCTTTCCGCTTGATGGCGATGAAATTGGCGACGATCTCCTGGCCGATCGCGGCCCTCAGCAGTTCGTCTTCTTCCAGCGCGCCAAGAGCCTCGGTCAGATCGGCGGGGGCATGTTCCCGGGTGCTGACATTGTCGATGCCATCCGAGGTCTCCGCGGCTGGCAGGTCATACTCGCGCTCGACCCCAAGAAGTGCTGCTTGCAGGAGAGCGGCAACCGCAAAGTACGGGCTGGCCGCACAGTCGGCAAGCCGGTGCTCCAGGCGGGCGCCGGCGCCCTTTTCGCCCGAGATGCGCACGGTCACCGAACGGTGATCGACTCCCCAATTGGCCCAGTATCCCGCTAGGCTTCCCGGTTGCAGCCGGTCGTAGGAATTGGTGAGGGGCGCCAAAATGCCCGTCAATGCGCGATGATGCCGGAGCATGCCGGCTATCGCTCCGCGCATGATCTTGCCGGGTTCGCCGGTCTCGGCGTCGCGGGCAAAGACGTTCTGGCCGCGATCGTCCTGAAAGCTCAAATTGATATGCAGGCCGCTGCCGCTCTTGCCCCGGAACGGCTTTGGGAGAAACGAAAGAAGATAGCCGCGGCGATAAAGGATTTCGCGGGCCATCTGGCGGAAGAGGAAG
>DASWIR010000305.1:0-2087 GCA_036397575.1 Alteraurantiacibacter sp.
GTTCTCTCCCACGGCGCACCTGGTCATCATCGGGCAGGCTCCTGGATCGAAAGTCCATGCAAGCGGCATCCCGTGGGACGATGATAGCGGCGACCGCCTGCGGGAATGGACCGGGCTCGGCAAGAGAGTGTTTTACGATGCGGCCAGGGTCGCGCTGGTGCCGATGGGGTTCTGCTATCCCGGCAAGCGCAAGGGCGGCGATGCGCCGCCACGCAAGGAATGCGCGCCGCAATGGCATGGCCGTGTACTCGGCGTTCTGCCGATGGACCGGCTGACCCTGCTGGTCGGAACCTATGCGCAGGCGCATTACCTGCCGGAAGCGAGGAGGCTCTCGATGACCGAGCGGATACGGCATTTCCGCGACTTCCTGCCGCAATTCTTCCCTCTGCCGCACCCGGCCTGGCGCAGCGCGATCTGGATGCAGAAGAACCCGTGGTTCGAAGAGGAAGTCCTGCCGGCGCTGCGCGCGGAAGTACGCGGGACGCTCAGCCGAACTGTTGCGCCTCGATAGACTTCACCGCCTCCGCGCCCATTTCGGCATGGACCTTCAATTTGATGAGCGCGTTCTGGCTGGCGAGGCCCATTGTCCCTATCTCCTGCTCCATTTCCTTCACCGTCATACCGGGAATGAAGTTGACCGTGTTGACCAATGTCAGCTTGCAAGAGTCTTCGCCGACCGCCTCGAAATGGTATTCCTCGTGTGCGGAAACGAAGCGTCCCACCTGCGGCTCGATTTCGCAGCCGAAGCTGTAGCAGCGGCCCGGATCCGCTTCGGTCACCTGCAGTTCGAAAGTGAGGTCGGGCACGGCGGGCATGGACATGAGGAAACGGTCCTTCGTGCCTTCGACGGGTGTGACGCTGCTGCCCAGTTCGACCTTGGCGTTGCCCGGATCGGACCAGTCCACCAACCGGTAGACGTCTTCCGCAGGCTTTGCGACATCCACTTCTGCCACGAACTGCACCGGGCCTTCGGGTGCCATTTTCGGTTTGAACAAGCCAAACATCGCGGGAACTCCTCCTCGCCGGTTCGATCTGGCCGATTATCGGAGAATGGTTTCGAGGTTATTCACTGTCAAACACGGCAAATCAGCCAACACGGTAGAAATCCGCCACCCGCCCCAGCGCGAACTTGAGCACCAGCTTGCCGCTGCGCGTGGGCCATGACAGCGCCTTTTCCGCGTCGGGCACGGCTTCGCCTGCGCAGACCACTCGCCAGAGAATGTCCGAAAGCCCTCTTCCCGCCGCGCGGATCGCCCCGTTGAAGCGTTCGCGCGCCGCCAGTTGCCGCTCGGTGGGAGAAAGACGGGCATGCGGCCCGGCCTTGATCCGCACCGGCTCCCAGCTCATCGTCACCGAAGGCGCGAGCTGCGCCCGCTCGAAATCCGTACGCAACAGCTCGCCGGCGGCGAATTCGCGGTCATCGAGATGTCCGCGCGCATGGAGCCAGCTGAGCGGGCTTTCCGCGAGGTTGATCGTCACGCTCCGCCGGTTGCGGCGGGCCTGGCCACGGCGCCGCGGCCCTTCCGCCGTCAACTCGCGTTCGACCAGCACTCTTTTCATGGGAGACCTCCGTAAACAAGGTTGGAAGCTCCCCTTGCCAGATCGACCAAATTGTAGGAAAGTGAAAAACCAAATCGGTTAGTTTTTTGCAGAAGGCTGAGGGTCCAGATGATCAACCGCATCCGCGACATCCGCAAGGAAAAGGGCATGACGCTGGCCGAAGTGGCCGAGGCATGCGATCCGCCAACCACTGCGCAAACCATCGGCCGGCTCGAGACGGGGATGCGCAACCTCTCGCTCAAATGGATGAACCGGATCGCCGCCGCACTCGAAGTCGAGCCGGAAATGCTCGTCACCAACGAACAGGCGGCACGCCCGCAAATAATCGCGCGCCTGGGCGAGGCAGGGGCCGAGGCCCTGCCCTCCCCGCGCGACGCCATCCTGCCGACCGAGCTCGCCGCCGGTTCGGACCTCGTATGCCTGTCGATCGACGCGCCGCAGGGCGAATATCGCAGCGGCGACCAGCTTTGGCTGAAGCGGATCGCGCCCAAGGACGCTGGACAGGTGATCAATCGGGACGTCCTCGC
>DASWIR010000306.1:0-2214 GCA_036397575.1 Alteraurantiacibacter sp.
CCGAGGTGAGTGGTGGCAAAGCCCTCGCGGCTGGTCTGCTCGGTATCGCCAATCGCGAGCACGATCGTATCGGCGGTTTTGGCCACTTCGACCGCCTCGGCGATAAGTTCAAGGTTACGTTCACGAGGGGCGAGCTGGACATCGCTTAGCGAGCGATCCTCGCTGGTAGTGATGAACACGCCTTGCGCGGTGACGAAATCGGCACCGGGCGCGACCATACGCAGCCCCTCGATCAGGCTGATCGTCTGCTTCGGGACGGAGGAATAGCCGCCCAGCCGGGCGATGGCGTGGTTGGGGCCGATCACCGCTACCTTGCCCATCGTCGCCTCATCCAGCGGCAGGGCTCCATTCCTGTTCGTCAGCAGGCACATGGACTTGCGCGCCGCCTCCAGCGCCAGAGAGCGCGCCTCGTCATTGCCGGTGAGCGCGCGGGTCTTTTCCCAGTCACCATAGGGATTCTCGAACAGGCCGGCGCGGAACTTGAAGGTTAGCATCCTGGCACAGGCCCGGTCGATCAGCTCGACCGGAACGTTCCCGGAAGCGACAGAATCGGCGAGCGTGGCGAAGGCGCGACCTTCGGGCAGTTCGCTGTCCACGCCCGCCAACAGCGCCTGATGCGCCGCATCGGCCTCGCTCACCGCCACATGATGCAGCGTCGCCAATTCGTGCACCCCGCCATAATCGCTGGCGATGATCCCGTCGAAGCCCCATTCGCCGCGCAGCACGTCGCCCAGCAGCCAGGTGTTGGCATGACTCGGAATGCCGTCGATCTCATTGTAGCTGGGCATGACGGCGCCCACCGAAGTGCGCTCCACTATCTCGCGGAAGGGCGGGAAGAAATTTTCGCGCAATTCGCGTTCGGCCAGCTGGGCAGGCGAGATATTGTTGCCGGCCTCGGGCTGGCCGTGGCCGGTCATGTGTTTGAGTGTGGCGAAGACCTTGTCCGGCGCAAGCTTCTCGAACTTGCCGGGCCCTTGCAGCCCCTCCACTGCCGCCACGCCCATTTCACCGACCAGATATGGGCATTCACCCCAAGTCTCCTCGATCCGACCCCAACGCGGATCGCGCACGATATCGACCACGGGCGAGAGCACGTAATGGACGCCGCGCGCGCGCACTTCGCGGGCGATGACCGATTGCACCCGGCGCATGAGATCGGTGTCGAACGTACCGGCCAGCGCGATCGCCTGCGGGAACATGGTCGCCTCGGTCGCCATGTAACCGTGGAGCGATTCCTCATGGACCAGCACCGGGATGCCAAGCCGGGTGTCTTCCAGAGCCCATTTCTGCAGAGCGTTGATGAATTCGACCGTCTCCTGCGGCGTGCGCCACCGCGCCGCCGTTCCGCCCGCAGCACCCGTTATGCCCGGCACACCACGCTTGTCGGAAGGCCGCGTGACATGGCCGATGCCGTTCGGGAAAGCGGCACTGGCCTTGGCCGGATTGAAGGCGAGATCGTCGATCATCTCGCCCTTGCCCTGCCAGGCGGTCCGGATCTGTTCGATCTTCTCCTCGAGAGTCATCCGTCCCATCAGGTCGGCGACACGCGCCGGAATCGGCGCATCGGCGTTCTTGTAAAGCGGAGCGCTTTCCTGAGCGAAGGCGAGCGGCGCGCTGGCAACCGCAATCGCGGACAGGCTGCCGGTGCCGAGGAGCTTGATAGCAGCGCGCCGGTTCATGGCGTCACCTCCAGCGTCACCGACTGCAGATCTTCGGAACTGGGCCCGGCCATGATCGTGAAAGTGCCAGGTTCAGTAACGCGCTCCATCTCCCGGTTCCACAAAGCGAAGACGCGCGGCGGCAAGACGATATCGACCTGTTTCGTCTCGCCCGGCTGCAGCGTCACGCGCCGGAAGCCTGCCAGTTCCTTCACCGGCCGCGTGACCGAACTGACATCGTCGCGCAGATATACCTGCACCACTTCGTCGCCCGCGCGGCTACCGGTGTTGGTGACCGGAACGCGCACGGTCACACCTTCGTCCGGCCCGATGCCGGTGGAGGAGAGCGTGGGGATGCCGAAGGCGAAGCTCGTATAGGAAAGACCATATCCGAACGGATAGAGTGGGCTGACCTCGGCGAAGAGGTACCCGCGCCGTGCACTCGGCTTGTAATTGTAGAATACCGGCAGCTGCCCCGCGTCGCGGGCCACTGTAACCGGCAACTTGCCCCCGGGATTGACGCGGCCGAACAGCGCATCGGCAATGGCATGACCGC
>DASWIR010000307.1:0-1537 GCA_036397575.1 Alteraurantiacibacter sp.
GCACCCCGCCCGCCTGATCGTCGCCGAAGCTCCGCCAGGGCCGCGAGCCGTAGATCGCCGCCTCGCCCTCGCGCGCCATCCAGCGCCCGAGCTGGTCGAGGATTTTTACCTCCTCCTCATCGAGCGTGCCGTCGCCGCGAACCGGGATCGAGAGCAGCAGCGTGCCGTTCTTCGAGACCACGTCGGCGAGGATGCGGATCACGCCCGCCGCCGGGACGTATGATTGGTCGGTGAAGCGGGCGCGGTTGTAATGCCAGTCGCCGATGCAGGTCGCCGATTGCCAAGGTTCATCGCGTATCCCGTCGACGACCGTGCGCTCCTGATTGAGGATGGTCCCCTGCCCTGCCTCGAAACCCGCGCTCATGACGCCGGAAAATTTTCCGGTTCGCACAATGGCCTGGTTGTAGAAATGCGCCGCGGCCATCGCCCCTATCCGCCCGAAGGGCAGGAAGTGACTGTCCTGGTAGAGGAAATCGGGCTGGTAGCGCTCGACAAGTTCGAATTGCCGCGCGAGCCAGTGGAGCGCATAGCCGATGTCCCCGGGAGGGATGGACTCGAGCCACGTATAGCTGTTCTCACCGTGCCAATCGTGCATCGCCTTGGGGCTTTCCATCCCGTCGGGAGGCACTATGCGCGGCCCGGTATAGAGCTGCTGCGGATCGAGTCCGTGCCAGGGGCTCCCGCGGCCATCGGCCTTGGTCAGGTGATAGGCGTCGTAGCGCTCGCCCTTGCGCGGACCGATGGTGTCATAGCCATAGGCGGTCTGCCACCAGTGCCAGGCGTGGCTGGCATGGTTTGAGACACCGAAGGGCAGGCCAAGCCGCCGCGCCGCTCGCGCCCAGCCGCCGACAAGGTCGATTTTCGGCCCGAGCCTCGTCGCATTCCAGCCATGATGGGGATTGGGGAACAGGTCGAAATTGTCGTGGTGGCAGGCCATTGCGACAAGGAATTTCGCTCCCGCCCTGGCATAGGCGCCAAACACCGCATCCGGGTCCCATCGCTCGGCCTTCCACTTTGCTATGACATCGATGAAGCCGTGCTCGACCGGATGGCCATAATGTTTACGGTGATAATCGGACTTCGCCTGATCCTCCAGGTACATGTGCCGGCCATACCAGTCGCCTTGCTCCGGCGCGCATTGCGGGCCCCAATGCGCCCACAGCCCAAGCTTGGCGTCGCGGTACCAGTCGGGGACAGTGTAATGGTCGATCAGGCTTTCGGGCGTCGCCTCGATCGACCCGACCATCTGCGCGCGCAATTTCACGGGAAGCGCAAGTGCGCCCGCCCCCGCCAGGATATCCCTTCTCCGCATCGCTCTCCGCACTTCCAGCGCCGATTCTCTTGCGACCGACTGGTCAAAGCTTCGCAGCTTTGCCATGTTAGCGCAAACATTGGAGGGGATTCTGCGCTTTTTCACCGTTCTTGCCGCCGCCCTCGCAGCCCTGCTGGCGCAGACCTCTGCGGACGCGCAATTACCGCATTTCGAGCAGGGCCGCGAACATCCCGCGCTGATCGTCGACGGCGAGCCGTTCCTCGC
>DASWIR010000308.1:0-4452 GCA_036397575.1 Alteraurantiacibacter sp.
TCGCCGCCGACGCGCTGGCGGCGATCGACGCCTGGCCCTGGCCGGGCAATGTCCGCGAGCTGGAGAACCGGGTGAAGCGCGCGGTGATCATGGCCGACGGAAAGTTGATCGGCGCGGAAGATCTCGACCTCGGCGATGTCCATGGGGAAGGCGAGCAGACGCTCAACCTCAAGAGCGCGCGCGAACAGGTGGATCGCAAGGTGATCCGCCATGCGCTGGCTCGCAGCGAAGGCAACATCTCAAGCACCGCGCGGATGCTGGGGATCAGCCGGCCGACGCTGTATGACCTGCTCAAGCAATATGATCTCCAGCCGTAAAGGATCACTGCTCGCCGCGGCGATGACACTAGCGTTCGGTGCAGCGGTAGCGTTGGCGCAATCCGAGCCCGATCCGATCGCCGAAATCGAAGCCGCGCTGGCGCGCGGTGACGGAATTGCCGCCGAGATGGCCGGCAAGCGGCTGCTTGCCGAAGGGACGGATCGCGCCACGCTGGCCGGTTATATCGGTGAAGGCGAACTGCTGCAGGGCGATCTGCGCGACGCACGCGAATGGCTGGGCACGGGCGAATTCACGCCGGAAACTGCGCAGCGCGGCTTCCATGCCCTTGGCCGGCTGGAAATGGCCGGAGGATATTTTCCAGAAGCGGCGGCGGCTTTCGACAAGGCGCTCGCGATGGGCGAGCCGACACCTGAAATCTGGGTCGATATCGGGCGGCTGCGCTATGCCAGCGGACAGCAATTGCTGGCGCGCGATGCGGCAATGCGCGCGGTTGAACTCGGGCCGCAAAATCCGCGTGCGCTCGAATTCATGGGACAGCTCGTTCGCGATGCCGAGGGGCTGCGTTCCGGGCTCATATGGTTTGCCCGCGGCGTCGTGGCCGCGCCCGAGGATCTCGCGGTGATGAAGGAATATGCCGCAACGCTCGGCGAGCTCGGCCGTGCCAAGGACATGCTGCGCATCACTCGCACAATGATCTCGCTCGACCCGAACAATGCGGACGCCTTCTTCCTCCAGGCCGTGCTGGCTGCGCGCGCGGGCAAGATGGACCTCGCGCGGCGTCTGATGTGGCGCACGGGTAACGAATATGACGAAGTGCCGGCGGGCATCGTGCTGAACGGATTGCTCGAACTGCATGCCGGCAATGCACGGCTTGCAGTGGAGCAGTTTTCCGAGCTGGCGCGTCGCCAGCCAGACAATGCGCGTGTACGCCTGCTTCTGGCCCACGCGCTTTACGAAGCCGGTGATGCGCGCGAAGTTGTGGCGGAGTTCGAGCAGGAGGCGGATGGCGAGGGCGCCAGCCCTTATCTGCTGGTTCTGGTTGCCCGATCGCACGAGGTGCTTGGCGAGCGGGCGGCGGCGGCGCGCTATCTGGATCGCGCCAATCGTGCCGGGATGGCGGAACTCATGCTGCTACCTCCCGGTATGGCGGGCGAGCTGGCCCTGTTCCGTTGGGGCGAGAATCCCGAGATTCCGCAAGCCATGGTGGCGGCGATTCGCCAACGGCTCGAGCAACAGGACCTTGCCGGCGCAAGCAATCTCGTCAGCCAGCTGGAACGACGTTATCCGGCTTCGAGCGATGTACAGGTGCTGGCTGGCGATGTGGCGTTGGTGGCGCGGGATCCGGACCGGGCGCTCATGCATTATGGCGAAGCGGCCAAGGTTCGCCGCAACTTCGCATTGGTACGATGTATGGCGGAAGCTCATTTGATGGCGAACCGGCTCGAGCGGGCCGACACGGTGGTTCGCGATCATCTTTACCAGCATCCGCGTGATAGCGAAGCTGCAGCTTTCGGTGCGTGGATTGCTGCAAGGCGTGGCGACCGGGACTCGGCGGCCACGCTGGCGCAATTCGCCGCGCAAACGGGCGAAGGCCCGAGCGATCCGCAAGTGCAGGCGCTGTTGGCCGAAACCGAGTTGGAACTCGGCAGGCTCGCCGAAGCAGAGGAAGCGGTGCGCCGTGCACACTGGCTACATAGGGCTAACATGCGGGTCGCCTCGGTCTTCTCGCGATTCATGCGCGAAAAGGGAGGCCACGAGGCCGAGGCGGACGCCTTGCTGGTGAAGGTGCGCAGCACGGCTGCCGACAGTTCCGAACTGCCTACTACCGAATAAATCGCCGTTCGGCGGCTCGACATTTCGCACCGCTGCGGGCAGCAGGCCGCGATGCCCCTTCGTGCAATCGGCCAGGCATTCGATCCTATGGTGCGGCTACTTGCCGCTGCCATAGTTCTAGCCTCAATCCTACCAGTGACGGGGGAAGGGAGGGCCGTCGCCCAATCGGTTTCGGATGCGGCGATCTTCCTGTTGTTCCTGCTCAATGGGCTGCGCCTGCCGCGCGCAGAGGTGCTGCGCGGGCTCGGGCACTGGCCCTTCCTGCTGCCGCTGGTTCTATGGTGCTTCGGGGCGATGGCGCTTTTCGGATGGATGGAATGGCGCTTTGCCAGTCAGTGGATACCGGCCAGCGTGGCGCTTGGCCTCCTCTATCTCGGAACGCTGCCATCCACTGTTCAATCGGCCACGGCCTACAGTTCTCTGGCCGGAGGTAACGTCGCCAGTTCGGTGGTAGCGGCGGCGCTGCTCAATATCCTTGGCGTATTCCTGACCGCGCCCATCTTCGCCGCGCTTGCGGGAGGTGAGGCGGTTTCGCTGGGATGGACCGGGTTGCAGAAGATCGCGCTGGTGCTGCTGCTTCCTTTCGCGATCGGGCAAGTATTGCAGAGCAAGCTTGGTGGTTTCGTCACGGATAATCGCCGTATGCTCACCTGGGCCGACCGCACGGCTATCGCCATTGCCGTCTATGTGGCATTTTCCGCCGCTGTCGAGCAAGGCATCTGGCAGCGGATCGATGCCGAAGCGTGGGTGATCCTGCTGGGCTGCGTCGCCGCCTTCCTTGCCTTTGCCTTTGGCGGTGCATGGTTCCTCGGCGGAGCGCTTGGCCTGGCGCGGGATGACCGCGTTGCCATGCTGTTTGCGGGCGGACAGAAAAGCATCGCCATGGGCGCGCCGCTGGCGACGATCCTGTTCCCTGCCGAACAGGCTGGGCTCGTGTTGCTACCGGTGCTGACCTATCACTTGCTGCAACTGGCGCTGTCGGCGCCGATCGCTAGTCGCCTCGCAAGGCGGCATCGGTAGAATTCTCGCGCTGCTCGCGGCGGTTCTGGTGGATCGACCACCACAGGGAGAGGCCGATCAGCACCGCCCCGATGAGGCCGGTGATCGTCTCGGGAATATGCACCACCGCGCCGAACAGCATGATCACCCCCAATGCGATGATCGCCCAGAAGGCGCCATGTTCGAGGAAGGCATATTCGGCCAGCGTGCCTTTGCGAACGAGATGGATTGTCATCGAGCGAACGAAGAACGCGCCGATCGAAAGACCAAGAGCGATCACCACCATGTTGTTGGACAAAGCGAAGGCGCCGATTACGCCGTCAAAGCTGAAGCTGGCGTCGAGCACGTTCAGATAGAGGAAGCCGCCAAGGCCGCTACGCACCATGGACCCGGCCAGACGCCTGCGCTCGTCATGGATTTCGAGTGCGGTATTGACCGCCTCTACCGAAATGAATGTGACTATGCCGAGTATCCCTGCAACGAGGAAGGTCAGCGCTTCCTCAGTGCCGAGCAGCATCGAAATTCCCCACAGCACCACCAGCAGCAGGCCAATCTCCGCCGCCTTCACCACCGAGACGGCCGCGAGCTTGCGCTCGACCACACCGATCCAGTGCACCTCTTTGTCGGCGTCGAAGAAGAATTTGAGCCCGACCATGGCAAGGAACGCGCCGCCGAAGCCTGCAATGCCGATGTGTGCGGATGAGACGATGCGCTCATATTCTACCGGGTCGGTCAGCGAAAGGCGGATGGTATCGATCGGCCCGAGCCCCGCGGCGATGGCGACGATCGCCAACGGAAATACCACCCGCATGCCGAACACCGCAAAGGCGATGCCCCAGGTGAGGAAGCGCTTTTGCCAGACCTCGTCCATTTCCTTGAGCACGGAGGCATTGACCACCGCATTGTCGAAACTGAGCGAGATTTCGAGCACCGAAAGCACGGCGATGATCCACAGGATCTGTGCGGTTCCGGACAATGTGCCGGTGCTGGACCAGCCATACCATGCGCCAAGCGCAAGGCAGACCACGGTGAAGACGAGCGACGCCTTGTAGAATTTGAGCATGTGCGGGAATTCAATCTGGCTGATAGGTCTGGTCGGGGCCGGGAAAAGTTCGCGCGCGGACTTCCTCGGCGTAGCGCTTTGCCGCGCTTGCGATCATCGGGGCCACTTCTTCATAGCGTTTGACGAAACGTGGCACACGTTCGAACATGCCGACCATGTCGTCGGTTACGAGTACCTGGCCGTCGCATTTCGCGGATGCGCCGATGCCGATGATTGGGCAGTCGACAGCTTCCGTCACGGCAATGGCAATCGGCTCGATCACACCCTCGACAACAATG
>DASWIR010000309.1:0-4018 GCA_036397575.1 Alteraurantiacibacter sp.
TGATGCCCCGCCCGGATCGCGACATTCTCTTCATCCAATATGGTGCCGAGATCGTGCGGGTGAACCCCATCTATCGCGAAGCTGACGATTCCCGCACCGTCGTCGGGCCCAAACAGCCTCACATCGTTCATCGCGCCGAGGGCTTCGCGCAGTTCGGCGACCAGCGCCTGCTCATGCGCATGGATGCGCTCGAGACCGGTCGCCTCGACATAGTCGGCCGCGGCCGCGAAGCCGATCGTCTCGGCGATCGCGGGCGTGCCCGCCTCGAAACGCTGCGGCGCGGGGGCGTAAGTGGTCTTCTCGAACGTCACCCGGTCGATCATCGCCCCGCCGCCCTGGTAGGGCGGCATAGCGGCGAGGATCTCCGCCCGCGCCCAGAGCGCGCCGATTCCGGTCGGCCCATAGAGCTTGTGCGCGCTGAAGGCGTAGAAATCGCAATCGAGCGCCGCCACATCGACATGCATGCGCGGCACGGCCTGGCATCCGTCGAGCAGCAGCAGCGCACCGACAGAATGGGCAAGCTCCGCCGCGCGCTTCGCATCGAGCGCCGAGCCAAGCACATTGGATACATGCGCGAATGCGACGATCTTGTGCGCGGGCGTGAGCATCGCTTCCGCCGCATCGAGATCGATCCGTCCGTCTTCGGTCAGGGGGCAGACGTCGATCTCCGCTCCGGTCTTCCCGGCTATCAGCTGCCACGGCACGATGTTGGAGTGATGTTCGAGCACCGAAAGCAGGATACGGTCGCCGGGCTGGAGGTTGGCTCCGCCCCAACTCGCGGCGACGAGGTTGATCGCCTCGGTTGCACCGCGAGTGAAGACGACTTCGTCCTCCTTGCCGCCGATGAAACCTGCGACTCTTCGCCGTGCCGCCTCATAGGCGAGCGTCATTTCGGCCGAGCGCGCATAGACCCCGCGATGGACCGTCGCATAGTCCGGCCCAAGCGCGCGGGAAACCGCATCGATCACAGCGCGCGGTTTCTGCGCCGTCGCCGCCGTATCGAGATAATGCCAGGGTTTCCCCTCGGCGGTTACCAGGCCCGGAAAGTCGGAGCGAAGATCGGCGAGAGCCCCTGCGGAGGCAGGGGCCTCATTCGCCAAGCGGCCCGCCTTCTGAATGAGGTCCCAGCCTTCGCTGGGACTCACGGCTTTGCCGAGATCGCCGCTCATACCGCGTCCCCCAGCGCTTCGAGCGCCACGCCGAGCATCCGCTCGCGCAGCGGCTCGTCCGCGATCCCGGCAAAGGCATCCGCGATAAAGGCGCGGATCAGCAGCTTCTTCGCTGCCTCGGGCGGGATGCCGCGGCTGGCCATATAGAACGCAGCGGCCTGATCGAGCGTGCCGACCGCCGCGCCATGCGCGCATTTCACATCGTCGGCGAAGATTTCGAGCTCGGGCTTGGCATTGGCCGCAGCGCCTCTTTCGAGGAGAAGCGCGCGGAAGTTCTGCTCTGCATCGGTTTTCTGCGCGTCGCGGGCGACTTCGATCCGGCCGAGGAAATTCCCGGTCGCATGGCCCCAATGCACGCTGCGCACCGTCTGGTTGCTGGTCGCTTCCGGTTCGGCATGGATCACGCGCGTCACGAACTCGCGCGTCGCCTCGCCGCCGCCGATGGTCACCCCGCCGAACTCGAAATGCGCGCCGCGCGCCAGATGAACCTCGACTTCCAGCCGCGTATAGGCGCTGGCCGAGGCGATGGCGAAGATCTCCGCCCGGGCCCCTTCGCCGACCGTCAGGCGGACGCGGTGCAACCCGGGATATTCGTCGTTCAGGATGAGATCTTTCGACCGCGTCTCGCCGGGAGAGAGCGTCGCCTCATGCCAATTGGCCAGCTGCTCGGGCTCGAGCGCCTGCAGCGCCGCGGGATCGGCATAGCGCCAATCCTCGTCGCGCGTGGTGGGGAGGGTGGCAAGGTCGCTCATTTGCGGCTCCGCTGGATGCCGCGGCGGAAGTCTTCGAGAATGTCGGCGCGGCGGCGCTGCACGCATTGCTCGACCGTCTCGCGCTTGCGCTTCGCACCGCGCACACATTTGGTGGTCGTCCTGCACAGAAGATCGTCGATCCGGGCGCTGCCGCTGGAAGCGCTCAGGCTGCAATGCCAGCGGCCCTCGGAATCCTGGCCGACATTGACCGATATGCTCCTCAGCCGCTCGGCCATGACGACAATCTCGCTCTCGACTTCGTCATCGGAGACCGCCGGAGGCAGGGCTGCACCTTGCGCCAGAAGGAAGGCGGCGAGAATGCTCATGCGGCGACCACCTCGTAGCCCTCTTCTTCGAGCTGGACCGCAAGCTCGGGGCCGCCGGTCTTAACGATCCGCCCCTTCGAGAGGATATGCACCTTGTCCGGTTCAACATAGTCGAGCAGGCGCTGGTAATGGGTGATCAGCAGCACGCCCTTGTCGGGCCGCCGCATGATCGCATTGATCCCCTCGCCGACCACGCGCAGCGCGTCGATGTCGAGGCCGCTGTCCGTCTCGTCGAGCACCGCGAATTTGGGATCGAGAATGCCCATCTGGACCATCTCGGCGCGCTTCTTCTCGCCGCCCGAAAATCCGACATTCACATTGCGCTTGAGCATGTCCATGTCGAGCTTGAGCAGAGCGGCCTTCTCCTTGGCGAGCTTCAGGAACTCGCCGCCCGAAAGCGGCTCTTCCCCGCGCGCCTTGCGCTGGGCGTTGAGCGCCTCGCGCAGGAACTGGACGAAACTGACGCCGGGAATCTCGACCGGATACTGGAAGCCCTGGAACAGGCCGGCGGCGGCGCGCTCATGTGGCTCCATTTCGAGCAAATCCTGCCCGTCGAACGTCACCGAACCTTCGGTCACCTCGTAGCCGGGGCGCCCGCCAAGCACATAGGCCAGCGTCGACTTGCCCGCACCGTTCGGGCCCATGATCGCATGGATTTCGCCCGCGTTGACGGTGAGCGAGAGGCCGTTGAGAATCTGTTTGCCGTCGATTTCGGCGTGGAGGTTATTGATCTGGAGCATTCTAGCGGGTCTCGTTCAAATTGAAGCCGTCACCCTGAACTTGTTTCAGGGTCCATTCCTCCACCTGGTCCGCCTGAGCGGGAGGCGAAATGGATGCTGAAACGAGTTCAGCATGACGAAGGGGGAGAGGAGAACGGCTATTTTCATGCCGCATTCTCCTCGGCTTGCGGCTTTTCCCACGGCTTCTGTAGATCTTCCTTGATCGCCTTCACAACCGCATCCGCATCTTCGAGCACATCCTTCTCGGCAAAGCGCATGACGCGCACGCCGACATCGGTCAGCTTGCGGTCGCTGAGCATGGCCAGTGTGGCTTCCGCATCGTCTCCGGTGCCTCCGATCTCGACCACCAGCCAGCGCGTCTTGCAGGCGAAATCGACGATTGCGCTGCCCATCACCACCTCGCGGTTGAAAGTGAAGCCGCACTGCTTGTCCTTGAGATGTTCCCAGAGGATTCGCTGCGCCTCCGCCGGGTTGCGCCGCATGTCGCGGGCGCGCTCCTTGAGCGCCGCCGCGCGCGTTTCGGAAATCTTCCAGGCGCGCGCTGCATCTTCCGCGCTGCGTTCCCTCTCGGCCACGTTGCCCAACGAGAGCTTCTTGCGCTCAGCCATCAGCCCACGCTCCCTTCTAGCGAGATCGGCGCAAGCCCCTCCCCTTCAGGGGAGGGGTTGGGGTGGGGGCTGTCAGTGGCTTCGAGCGCTCTCAGAATGATAGTCAGCACCTCTTCGATATTGCGCATCACGTCATGGTTGGTGACGTGCAGCACGCTGAAGCCAAAGCCCCGCAAGTAAGCATCGCGGCGCCGGTCGCGCTCGGGATCGGCATGCGTATCGCCATCGACTTCCACGCACAGCCTGGCTGATGGACAGTAGAAATCGATAATCGTCCGCCCGATCACCTCCTGCCGACGGAACTTGAGGCCGCAAAGCTGGCCGTTCGACAGATTTCGCCACAACCGCTTCTCCGGTTCGGTCGGGTTGTTGCGCATTTCGCGGGCGCGGCGCGCCAGCGTGGCGAGGGTCTCGGCATCGAGG
>DASWIR010000310.1:0-4765 GCA_036397575.1 Alteraurantiacibacter sp.
TCGGAGAAGATCCCGGCAATGCGTCCGAATTCCAGCACCGGAAGCGCGCCGATGCGCTTTTGCGCCAATATCTGGATGGCCTCGCGCACGCTGGTTTCGGTGGTACAGCTTACAATGCGGTCGCGGCCTCGCCCAGCGACCAGCTGTGAAATGTCCATTTCGAACGCCTCCTCTCAAACGCAAACATGCCACACTCTACCGAGTCTCGCCAAATCGGCGCGAAGCGAGCGATTGCCAAAGATCCCGGCCGGACTAGATGGGAAAGCGATGACGGGCCAATCTCCCCTCGATGATCCGCATATGGCGGCCCATGCTTGGGCGCGCTACCGGCGGATCATGCGCGTGATCGGTGCGATCACCGCCGCAGTGGTGCTGGCCGCAATGGCTGCGATCTTTCTCCTCGTGGAGAATGTGTCGGTGCATTTCTACATCGCTACCGCGCTGGGCATCGGCTTCACCATGCTGCTGGGAGGCGCGCTGATGGGGCTGGTGTTCCTGTCGAGCGGAACCGGCCATGACGAGGCGGTGATCAATCCCCTGGAGGACTGCGACTAGGACGTATCGACATTCAGCCCTCTCCCCTTGCGGGAGAGGGTTGGGAGAGGGGTCCGCCGCGCAAGCGTCCTTCGAGACGGGCTCTCAGCCTGCGGCTTCGATCCCTCCTCAGGACGAACGGATAAGGATAACATCCCCATCCCCGTTCATCCTGAGGAGCGAGGACCCTTCGTCGCCGCCTGCGGCGGCGCTCAGGATAAACTGCCGCGCTGCGGCAGTCCGAGCGTCTCGAAGGACTTGCGCCGCCGACCCCCTCTCCCTCCGCCTCTTCGGGGCTCCTCCCTCTCCCGCAAGGGGAGAGGAAATGCTGCAACTTGAATGTCGATAGGCCTTAGAACCCCACGGGCCGAAGGCGAAATTCCTCGACCGGAACTCCGCCGATCAAATGCTCCTGGATGATTCGCTCGAGCACTTCTTCGCTGCAGGAATGGTACCAGACGCGGTCGGGCCAGACGACGGCAATGGGTCCCGCTTCGCAGATCTGCAGGCAATCCGCCTTGGTCCGCTGGATCCCGCCCGCTCCCACAAGGTCAAGCTCTTTCAGTCGCCTTTTCAGGTAGTTCCATGCCCTTTCGCCGGTCTCGCGGGAGCAGCAGGATTGCTTGTCCGACATGCCGCACAGGAAGATTTGCCGCGTGATGGCCTCGCCGCCGATCTTGGCCAGGGCGGTTTCGGCTTTGGCAATATCGCTTGGATCGGCAGGCTCTGCCACTAGCCCTTCTTGCCGGCGATGCGCGCGATTTCCGCCTTCACCAGCCGTTCGACCAGAGCGGGCAGGTTGCGGTCGAGCCATTCGGCCAGCATCGGCCGCAGCAGGTCGCGCGTCAGCCCTTCGAGTGAGGTCTCGCCCGAGCGGACGATCTGCGGCGCCGCGCCGGGTTCGGCCAGCATGGAGAGTGCCGAGAAGCTCTCGCGCATGGCGCGCGCAGTGCCTTCATTGGTCAGCAGGCCGCCATCTTCGTTCAGCATTGCTGTTTCGACTTCGGCCAGTACGTCTTCGGCGTCGAGCTCGAGAACGTCGGCGCCGTCATCTTCGTCCAGCATGTTTTCGGAATCGGCAGTGCTGCGCTGGCGGCGCACATTGTCCGCACGCTCGCGGTTGTCGCGCGCGATCACCCGTTTGATCGATTCCAGGATTTCTTCCACCGAAGGTTCGCTGTCCCTTTGCATGCGCAGCCCCTATTCCTGCTCGGCGGAAACTTCCCCGTCGGGCGCGGGAATGTCAACGGTGCGTGTGGATTGCGGCACCGGGTCCGGATCGAAACTCCAGTCGAAGAACTTGCCGCGCACACGCCGGTAATTGACTTCGGGATCGTAAAGCATCGTCTCGTCGTCAAGGCCGAGATCGCGCGCCTCGGCCCTGCCCATCGCCGCGAGCAGCGTGAAGCCGGCGACATAGGCGTTGCGCCGCGCCGTTACGAGCTGGACCTGCGCGCGCAGCAATTCCTGCTGGGCGTCCAGCACGTTGAGGATGGTGCGGTTGCCGACCGAATTTTCCGCCCGCACGCCTTCGAGGCTCAGCTCGGCGGCGCTGACCGCGGTCTCCGAAGATTCGATGATGGCGAGCGCGGCCTGCCAGCTGGAAAAGGCCGAGCGAGCCTGCGCGATCACGTCGCGCTCTGTGGCGATCTCCTGCTCGAAGGCGGCGGAAGCGCGCGACTGCGCCTGCCGTTCGAGCGCCGCGGGGCGGCCGCCCTGGAAGATCGGGATCGTGGCGCGCACGCCTGCCGTGGCCGAGGTTGTGGAATAAGGCGGCCCTATGCCCGGGTCGCTCTCCAGCGTGTTGTTGTAATTGCCGGTGGTGAACAGCTCGATTCGCGGCAGCCGGCCGGAGCCGGCGACTTCGATATCGTAGCGCGTGGCCTCGGAGCGTTCGCGCGAAGCTATGATATCGGGATTGTTCTCCAGTGCGACGGCAACCGCCGTTTCGGGTTCCTCGGGCAGGCCGGGAAGCGGGGGCGGAGGCTGGAGGTCGTCGGGAAAATCGCCGATGAGCTGGATGTAGCGTTCGCGCGCGCCGAGCAAATTGGCTTGCGCGCTACGCAGATCGCCTTCGGCCAGAGCCAGGCGCGATTGCGACTGGGCCACGTCTGTGCGAGTGAGATCGCCGATCTCGAACCGGTCGCTGGTGGCTTGCAGGTTGACCGAGAGCACCTCGACATTGTTTTCCGACAGGCCGACCAGCGCTTCGTTCAGGATCACGTCCATATAGGCGCCAACGACCTGGCTGAATACGGAGCTTTCGGTCGCGCGCAGCTCGGCCTGGCCGGCCTCGACCCGGCGTCTGGCAGCGAAAATGGCGTTGCGCGTGCCGCCGCCCGAATAGATCGGCACCGAGAGCGAGACCGAGCCGGTCAGCGACCGGTCGGCAAACAAATTATTAGGGTCGGGCTCGGCGTCGCGGATCACCTCGCTATAGGTGGCGTTGCCGGTGACCGCGGGCAGCCCGGCGGACTTCTCGATTGGTACGTTTTCGTCCGTCGCGCGCTGCTGCGCCCGGGCGCCGAGCAGCGTGGGATTGGTTTCGTAAGCCTGGACCAGCGCATCCTGCAGCGTATCGGCGCGCGCGCCAGTGCCCACCAGTGCGGCAATGGCGCAGGCGCAAGAAAACCCTGTCCGATTGCGTCGCCGGCTTGCCATGGTCAGAAGGCCCAGCCTTTCGGTGCGGCAAATTCGGGCAGGATGGGAATGCCCATTTCCGCGAGCGGAACCAGCGCCACTTCGCCTGCGGCTTTGCGCCCGGCGGCAAGCCGGGTCACACCGCGGGTGACGAGCCCGGTCGCAATGCGCGCATTGTCGGCAAGGCGCCCGGCCAGGGTATCGGGCAACTCCTCGATCGCACCGTCGATCAGCAGAAGCGTGTAATCGCCGCGCCTCCTGCCGGACTTTACCGCCTCGTCGGGTTGCATCACGTCGAGCGCGGCTACCAGCGGGCGGACCAGTTCGGCGACGTAGTGAGAGCCGCCCGAGACCACCAGCACTTCATCCTCGGCGCGGGGAGCGGCCTCCTCCAGCATCCGCCCGTAAAACAGCGGTGCCGCAAGGAAGCGCCCGTCGCCGAGCGGTACGGCGCGGTCCATATAAGCGACGGATTTCAGCTTGTCGGGCACGAATTGCTCACGCGATACCGCGCGCATGCGATCGAGCACGAAAGGCGTATTGACGCCGCTCGTCCTGAGCTGGCTGTCGATCATGGCACGGCTGGCGGCCTCGTAATTGGTGTCAACTGGCCGGTCTGTCACGATAGTCACTGATCTTTATCTCTTTCGGCGCTTGCGCTTGAGGCGCTTTAAGCGGAACGGCACTTGAGGCCAAGCGCTTTGACCATAGGGTCTTGCGCGCATATTGGGGCCGCCCATTCGACGGGAAGGAGTGCGTGGTCGATGAGCGACATGGTGACGATTTGCGAGGAAGACCTGGCGGAAAGCGTGGCCGACGCGCTTCAATACATCTCCTTCTACCATCCGCTGGACTATATCCAGGCGCTGGGCCGGGCCTATGAAGCGGAGCAGGGGCCGGCGGCGAAGGATGCGATCGCGCAAATTCTCACCAACAGCCGCATGTGCGCCGAAGGGCACCGGCCGATCTGCCAGGATACGGGCATCGTCAATGTGTTCGTGAAGTGGGGCCAGGAATGCCGTCTGGAATCGGCGAAGGCGCTGCAGGACGTGGTCGATGAAGGCGTGCGCCGGGCCTATACCAACCCCGAAAATCCCCTGCGCGCCTCGATCCTTGCCGATCCGGCCTTCACTCGCCGCAATACGCGAGACAACACCCCTTGCGTCCTGTCGGTCGAGATGGTGCCAGGGCGCACCGTGTCGGTGGATGTCGCCGCCAAGGGTGGCGGCAGCGAGAACAAGAGCAAATTCAAGATGATGAACCCATCCGACAATATCGTCGAATGGGTGCTCGAAATGGTGCCGCAAATGGGCGCGGGCTGGTGCCCGCCGGGGATGCTTGGCATCGGAATTGGCGGCACGGCCGAACATTGCATGAAGCTCGCCAAGCTTTCGCTGATGGATCCGATCGACATGGGTCAGTTGAAGGCGCGCGGCCCCGGCAGCGATATCGAAAAGCTCAGGATCGAGATCTTCGACAAGGTCAACGCGCTGGGCATAGGCGCGCAGGGGCTTGGCGGGCTGTCCACCGTGCTCGATGTGAAGATCCTCGATGCGCCTTGCCACGCCGCGGGCAAGCCGGTGGCGATGAT
>DASWIR010000311.1:0-6420 GCA_036397575.1 Alteraurantiacibacter sp.
CATCCGCAAGATCCAGCCCTCACTGGTGGTGAATCTGGCACTTCCCTATCAAGACCTGCCGATCATGGACGCCTGCCTCGAGGCTGGCGTGAACTATCTCGATACGGCGAATTACGAACCGAAGGACGAGGCGAAGTTCGAATATAAGTGGCAGTGGGCCTATCACGGCCGCTTCAAGGTGGCGGGCCTCATGGCGTTGCTCGGATCCGGCTTCGACCCGGGCGTAACCAGCGTCTTCACCATGTGGCTCAGGAAGCACAAGCTCAAGACGATCCGCCAACTCGACATCCTCGATTGCAATGGCGGCGATCATGGCCAGCACTTCGCCACCAACTTCAATCCGGAGATCAATATTCGCGAAGTGACCGCGCCCGCGCGGCACTGGGAGAACGGGGAATTCGTCGAGACTCCGGCGATGGGGAAGAAGGTCGAATTCGACTTCGATGCGGTCGGCCCGAAGAACATGTACATGATGTATCACGAGGAACTGGAGAGCCTCGCGAAGTTCGTGCCCGAGCTGGAGCGCGCGCGCTTCTGGATGACTTTCGGCGACCAGTATATCACGCACCTGACCGTGCTGCAGAATGTGGGCATGACCTCGATCGAGCCCGTGAAATATCAGGGCCGCGACATCATCCCGCTGCAATTTCTCGCCGCGGTTTTACCCAAGCCGGAGACGCTGGGCGAAACGACCAAGGGCAACACCAATATCGGCGTGATCGCCACCGGTGAAGCGCTCGATGGCGGCGGCGAGAAGACCTTTTACATCAAGAATATCTGCAGCCACGAGGCGGCCTACGAAGAAACCGGCAATCAGGCGGTAAGCTACACCACCGGAGTCCCCGCCATGATCGGCAGCTCGATGATGGTGACTGACAAATGGACGGGCGAGGGCGTGTTCAACATCGAAGAGATGGACCCCGATCCCTTCATGGACATGCTGAACGCGCACGGCCTTCCCTGGACGGTTGAGGAACTGCCGCGGCCGGTGGAGTTTTAAGGTTTCTCGCAGAGGAAGCAGAGATCGCAGAGGGGGCGCGGCGTGGATATTGACGACATCAGCGCCGCAGTTGTGGATGAGGCAATTGGCGTCCATCGTGAACTGGGGCCTGGCTTGTTTGAATCGGTCTACGAGACCGTGCTTGCGGGACGGCTGGAGAAGCGCAGCCTGAAAGTCGCGCGGCAAGTACCGGTGCCGATCACATTCGACGGACACAATTTTGACGCGGCGTTCAGGATCGATATTCTCGTCGAGGACCGCCTCATTCTCGAGATCAAGGCGGTTGAACAGTTGAGCAAGGTGCATGCCCGCCAATTGCTGACATACCTTCGCTTGATGAAGCAGCCCGTCGGGCTGCTCTTGAATTTCTCAGGCGCGACGATGAAGGAAGGCATTCGCCGGTTGGTGAATGATTACAAGCCCAAATGAATCTCTGCGATCTCTGCTTCCTCTGCGTCTCTGCGCGAAACCAAAAACGGGAAACCTGACTCAATGGAAACCAGAGCCGGAGATCCGGGGGCCTTCGCCCATTTCGACCTCTCCCGCGTCGACAGTCCGGCCTTCGTCGTGGACGCGGCCAGGCTGCGCGCCAATTGCCAGGTGCTGGCCGGGATTCGCGACGCAGCGGGGATTAAGATGCTGGCGGCGCTCAAGGCCTTCAGCATGTGGAGCACCGCACCGATCATCGGCGAATATCTCGACGGCGTGTGCACCTCCGGCCTGTGGGAGGCGCGGCTCGCGGCGGAATTCTACGATGGCGAAATCGCCACCTATTCGCCGGCCTACAAGCCGGACGATCTCGAAGAGATCATTCGCCTCTCCGACCACATTATCTTCAATACGCCCGACCAGATCATCCGCGCGGGCCAGATCGTCGAACATGCAAGGGCACGCGGCGAGAGCTTCGATATCGGCCTTCGTATCAATCCGCTCAGCCCGGAAGGCGAAGTGCCGCGCTACGATCCGTGTGCGCCGCATTCGCGCCTTGGGTTCCCGATCGACCAGCTTGAGCCTGAGCATATGGACCTGATTACCGGCATTCATTTCCACGCGCTCTGCGAGCAGGATCTCGAACCTCTCAAGCGCATATGGGATGCCGTGTTCGATCGTCTCGAACCCTATTTCGGACAGATCCAGTGGCTCAATTTCGGCGGCGGGCATCACATCACGCGCGCCGATTACCAGCGCGAGGAACTGGTCGAGTTTCTGCGCGATGTGAAAGAAGACACCGGGGCCGAACTCTATCTTGAGCCGGGCGAGGCGGTCGCGCTCGATGCGGGAATCCTCGCCGGGACGATCCTCGACTCCCATTGGAACGGAATGCCGGTCGCGATCACCGATATCTCCGCGACCTGCCACATGCCCGACGTGATCGAGGCGCCCTACCGCCCGGCCATGCTGGGCGAACTCAGCGAGAGTCCCAGCGAAGGCTGGGACCTCAGGCAGTCTGGCGAGCCTTCGATTGAGGCCCCTGCCTCCGCAGGGGCACGATCTCTCGTCCGTCTTGGCGGGCCATCCTGCCTCGCCGGCGATGTGATCGGCGATTACCGCCTGCCTGTACCCGCGCGGCCAGGAGAGCGGATCGCATTCCTCGATCAGGCCCACTATTCGATGGTCAAGGCCACGACCTTCAACGGCGTGCCGCTTCCTTCGATCTGGTTGTGGGACAGCGAGACCGATCACCTCGAGCAGGTCCGCGAATTCGACTATGCGGATTTCCGAATGCGGCTAAGCTGAAGGCGGGACCTCGCTGCGTTCGTTGAGCACGGCGGCCAGCTCCGCCAGCCGGGCAAACTGATCGATTGTCTGTGCGATCCGTGCCCGGTCGTCGCTTGCCTCGATCGATCCGCTTTCGAACATGTTCCTCGCTTTCAGCGCGACCACCAGATCGCCTTGATGGAACAATGTGCGGATATCCTCGCCCTGATATGCATTTTCGAGCGCGATCAGCCGTTCGACGTAGGCGGGGTGTATGAGATAGCGCGCTTCCACCTGGTCGTTGGAATAGATGTCGAATGCATCCTCGAATTCGGGATGGACCATTTCGACATGATCGAGCTGCTGACCGCCCAGCGTGACCGAATCCTTCCGTCCGCCGAAGAAGCCGCTATGTGCACGATCCTCCGCCAGCACGGTGGTGCCGTGGAATTTCCGGTCGAAGCCGACCTGCATGATCACTCCGCGAAATACGGTGACCCACCGGCGGTTCTTGCCCGATCCGCGTCGCTCCTCCAGCTTGGCCTCGTGCACCGCGAAGGGCAGGCCGCCGAGCATGCCGCTCCACCGGTCCTCGAAACTGCTGCGGTCATAATTGGGCACGAGGCGGTGGGTTTCGCAAAGCGAGAAAGCCTGGCTGGCGTCGCAGTCGTGTTCGTAAGCGAAGCCCAGCGCCCCGGCCAGGGCCTCGTTGATGCCGATCTTGACCTTCCTGACCGCCTGCCTCTTGGGAATTTCTGCCCAGGCGAAGATCGCCAGCACGATCGCACCGCTGACCCAGAACTTGGTGTCCATGTCCATTGGCAGGAACACCCAAATGATCGCGAATACAGGGATCGCAGCCAGCAACCCGTTGAACCGGCGTCTCTTTGTCTTCTGCTTCGCCGTTTCCCGGGCAACTTCCTGCTCGCGCAACCAAGCGCCCAGCGGACCGGCCATCAGCGTGTCGATGTCGGGTTTTTCTACCAATTTCCTTGACCACCCCCAACGCTTTGGTGCCAACTATGCGAGAGAAGGGCAAGCGGGGGATTAACGCAATGGAACTGATCATCATTCTCGCGATCCTGGTTGTGCTCGGCCTGTTCCTGGCCGGGATCTACAACCGGCTCGTTTCACTGCGGCAAAACGTCAATCGCGGCGTGGCCGATATCGATGCCCAATTGCGCCAGCGCCACGACCTCATCCCAAACCTCGTGAGCACTGTGCAGGGCTATGCCGGTCACGAGCAGACGACCCTCGAGAATGTGATCGCCGCGCGCAACAAGGCGGCGCAGGGGGCGATCAGTTCGGCTGACGAGGCGCAATTGAAGATCGCGCTCGACAAGCTGCTGGCGCTGGCAGAGGCTTATCCCGATCTCAAGGCAAGCGCCAATTTCCAGTCGCTGCAGGAAGAACTCGCCAATGTGGAGGACAAGCTCGCCGCCGCACGCCGCGCGCTCAATGCTGCCGTGTCGCGCTATAATACCGGAATCGAGTCTTTTCCGGCAGTCCTGTTTGCCGGCATGCTCGGCTTCCAGCAGGCCGATTTCCACCGGCTGGATGATAGCGAACAGGGCGTGGTCGACCAGGTTCCGGAAGTGAAATTCTAAGTTCCGGAACGGTTTACCGTGTCATGCGCTGGTGACAGAAAGCCCGGCTGCGTTTTTGGCTTGCGGTTCATGTGAAGGGGTCTATATCCGCCCTCCGCTGCCCCAAGGGGACTTCCTAACCGCAAGGCAGCCTCGTTCAAACTAACGTTTGGGGGTCCCTTGAGTTGCACATCTATCCTGACGCTCGGTCTGTAGTTCGCGCCCTCGCGCCGGACGAACCGGTTATCCTCAATCGCCCGCATGCCGCTGCGCGCGCTGCCCACTTCTTTGTCGAGAAGTTCCCGGGCAAGTCGCTCTATGCGGTGAAGGCCAATCCATCGCCCGAGCTTCTGGGCGTGCTTTGGGATGCCGGGATAGCCCATTTCGATGTCGCTTCGCTGGCCGAAGTGCGGCTGACACGCGCGACCCTGCCCGATGCGACTTTGTGTTTCATGCACCCGGTCAAGACCGCGCGAGCTATCCACGAGGCTTATCACATTCACGGCGTAAAGACGTTCAGTCTCGACACGCTGGAAGAGCTGGCCAAGATCGTCGAGGCCTGTGCAGACGAAGATGGCAACCCGGCAAGCGACCTGCGCCTGCTGGTGCGGCTGCGCGTCTCATCGGACTATTCGGAATTGTCCTTGGCGTCGAAATTTGGCGTCGATCTCGCCGATGCCGCGCCCCTGTTGCAGGCGACGCGCCAGCATTGCGACTGGCTGGGCCTGTGCTTCCATGTCGGCAGCCAGGCGATGACACCTTTTGCGTTCGTCCAGGCGATGGAGCGTGTGCGCGCCGCCGTGGCCGAGGCGGGCGTGGTGATCGACGTGGTCGATGTCGGCGGGGGCTTCCCCTCGATCTACCCGGACATGGAGCCGCCGCCGCTCGAGGACTACTTCGCGATCATCCACCGCAATTTCGAGGCGCTGCCGATCGCCTACAATGCCGAGCTGTGGTGCGAACCCGGCCGCGCATTGTGCGCCGAATATTCGAGCATGATCGTGCGGGTGGAAAAGCGCCGGGGCAACGAGCTTTACATCAATGACGGCTCCTACGGCGCGCTGTTCGATGCTGCCCATGTCGGCTGGCGCTTCCCGGTCGCGGCGCTGGAAGACGATCTGCGCGCGGGGCCGGAAGAATTCGCGTTCTTCGGTCCGACCTGCGACGATATCGACTACATGAATGGTCCCTTCATGCTGCCGGGAGACATTCAGGCGGGCGACTATATCGAAATCGGCATGCTGGGCGCATATGGTACGGCGATGAAGACCGGCTTCAACGGCTTCGGCAATGCGGAGCAGGTGATCGCGGGCGACGAACCGATGGCCAGCCTTTATCGCGGCGACCGGGTCGATCCGCGCGTCAGCGACAATGTGGTGAGCCTGCGCTGAGCAAGTGACGTGGCCGGTTCGGCACTGGTTAGTAGGCTAATCGCGAGCTAGGCTTCTCTCGGGACGATTCTTCGCCTCGGGAGAGTTCAATTGCTCGCATTTCGCCGGATGGCAGCCTTCACGCTCGCCGCTGCCGCCGTTTCGATTTCGCTGGCCGCGCAAGAGCCGGACCTGACCGTTCTGCCTGCCATTCCGGACGACTACTCGCCCGGCCGAACGCCATGGGGCGAGCCCGATTTCCGCGGTGGCTGGCCCATCGATCACCTCAACGGCACACCGTTCGAACGGCCTGAGGAATTTGGCAACCGCGTCTTCCTGACCGACCAGGAGTTTGCCGAAAAGACAGAGCGGTTGGCGGGACTACGCGCCCGATACGAGAACGAGGACAGTGCCGGCACTATGGGCATGGGCCACTGGGCGGAGATGGGCGAGAGCAATCGCCGCACCTCCTTCCTCGTCCTGCCGGAGAATGGCCGGCTGCCGCTCAAGACCGAAGAAGGCCAGCGCAATGCCGACAAGATGCGGTCCAGCTGGCGCGCTGGACAACGCTTCCAGTCGCCGCTCGACTTCGACAGTTGGGACCGGTGCATCACTCGCGGCCTGCCGACATCGATGTTCCCCGGCATGTACAATAACGGTATCCGCATCTTCCAGGCTCCCGGCCTGGTCGCGATGCAGCTGGAAATGATCCACGAGACGCGGATCATCTACACCGACGGTCGCCCGCCGATCCCCTCGCAGGTCG
>DASWIR010000312.1:0-7644 GCA_036397575.1 Alteraurantiacibacter sp.
TGCCGCACGGCGTGGATTTCACTTTCAACACAACCGTATCGGATGCCGTGTTCACACAGGCGATGAAGGTGCTGGGCAATCGCGGCGTGGCCGGCTTCGTCACCCGTCCGCGCGGCGAATGGGTGCCGGACATGATGGACATGCTCGCCCACGGCAAGAAGATGGTCGGCATTCTTGGAGGCAGCGCCAATCCGCGCACCTTCATCCCTCGGATGGTCGAATGGTGGCAGCAGGGCCGCTTCCCGGTCGAGAAGCTGGTGACGACTTACGACTTCGCCGATTTCGGCAAGGCCTGGCACGATTGCGAGGCGGCGACGGTGGTGAAGCCGGTGTTGGTGATGGGGGAATAGTTCATAGAACCGTTCGCCCTGAGGAGCTTGTGAAGCCGCAGGCTGAACAAGCGTCTCGAAGGGCCGCGGTGCTTCGAGACGAGGCCTCAGTCTCCGACTTCGGCCTCTCCTCAGCACGAACGGGTATAGTTAAATGATCAACGCGAACGGGAGGTTAGCCCGCCTGCCCAACCACGCCCTTCGCCACCAGTGCATCGACCTCAGCCTCGCTCAGCCCCGCTTCCAGCAGCACTTCGCGGCTGTGTTCGCCGAGGCGCGGAGCATGCGCATCGCTTCCGGCCACCTCGGCGCGAAAGGGAGAGCGCACCGAATGAACCGCGCCTTCGCTCGGATGAGTGAGCGCCGGGAACATGCCGACATCGGCGAGGTGCGGGTCTTCGAGCACTTCGTCGAGCGACTGCACCGGGGCGCAGGGAATGTCGCGCTCGCCAAGGGCCGCAAGCCATTCCGCCGTGGTCCGGGCGGGCATGGCCTCGCCGATCATCGCGTAGAGCGCATCGACGTTCCGGCTGCGCGTCGCCGCATCGGTGACGCGCGCATCGCTCGCCATTTCGGGCTTTCCCGCCAACTCGAAGAAACGCTGCCAGTGCTGCGTCGAATAGGGCATCACCGCAAGGAACCCGTCCTTTGTGGCGTGCGGCCGGCGGTTGGGCGACATCAGCCGGTGATAGCCCGTGCTGCCCAGCGGCGGTTCGAAAGTACGCCCGGCCAGCTGCTCGGTGAAGAGGAACGACACGACAGATTCGAACATCGGCGCCTCGACGCAAATCGCCTCGCCCGTGCGGTCGCGCTTCGCCAGCGCGCCCAGCGCGGCGATGGCGAGATGCAGCCCGGCCACCTTGTCGGCGGCGATGGTCTTGAGGAAGCGCGGCTCGCCTTCGGCATTGGCGTTGATCGCGGCAAGGCCGGAACGCGCCTGGATCACATCGTCATAGGCGGGCTCGTCCGCATCGCGCCCTTCGCTGCCGAAGCCTGCGGCAAAGACATAGGCGATGCGCGGATTGATGGTCTTGAGCCGTTCGAAACCGATCCCCAGCCGCTCGGCCGAAGCCGGGCGCATGTTGTGGATCACGAGGTCGGCTCCCTCGACCAGCCGGTCGATCGCCGCGCGCGCCTCAGGCACGCGCATGTCGATCGCCAGCGAGCGCTTGTTGCGGTTGAGGTTGAGATAGCCCGCGCCCATTTCCGCCGAATGGCCGGGGCCCGCGGCGCGGAAGATGTCGCCGGCCAGCGGCTCGATCTTGATCACGTCCGCGCCAAGGTCGCCGAGGATCTGGCTGGCATAGGGCCCCAGTACCACTGTGGTGAAGTCGAGCACGCGGGGCTGGCCAAGCAGGTCGAGCATGGCGCGAGAAGTGGCCCGCCGCCGCGGCTTCGTCAATCGGTTGGGGGATTCTCCTTCGAACATGTAACCATCCTGTCATCCCGGACTTGTTCCGGGATCCAGCTTCCTTCCTCTCCGTGGCCAGCTGGACCCCGGAACAAGTCCGGGGTGACTGACCAGAACAAGTCCGGGATGACTGACCGGGCGGGGTCATTCCCATATTTGCAGTCGATTGAAAATTTCGTGCTTCCGTGCCGCATTGGCGATTGACCGCGAACCTGCCAGCGAACAGCATGGGATCATAAGTTTCAGGGAGAGATACGGACGATGACCCGTGAGGACATCTTCAACAAGCTTGCCGAGTGGGGCACCGATTTCACGCCGGACATAATCCAGGGCACGGCGAAGCTTTATGCGCCGATCGCGCTCCGGCCCGACGAAAGCCGTGTGACCCGCGACATCGCCTACGGCCCGCATGAGCGCCACCGGCTGAACCTGTTCCGCCCGGAAGGCGGCGAGCCCGCAACATGCGTCGTCTTCGTCCATGGCGGCGGCTTCGTGATGGGCGACAAGGGCAAGCCGGGCGAACCGTTCCAGAACCATTTCGGGGCCTGGGCGGCGCGGGAGGGCTTCGTCGGCGTTACGGTGAATTATCGCCTCGCGCCGGAGGCCAGCTGGCCCGACGGACGCGAGGATCTGATCGCCGCGGTCCTACATCTCGCGGAGCATGCGGAGGAATATGGCATCGCGCCCGGCCGGATTGTGATCACGGGCACGTCCGCCGGAGGGACCCACGTGGCGGATGTCGTCGCCAAGCCGGGCGATGCCACACCGCATCTTGCGGGCGCGGCGATGATCTCGGGCATTTACGACCTCGTCATTGCCGAGATGGATCAGTTCAAGCCGCAATATTACGGCGCGGACCAGGCCGGCTGGGGCGCCGCATCGACGAAGGCGGCGCTGGCGCAGACGTCGCTGCCCTGCCTTTATACGGTCAACGAGTTCGACCCGCCCGATTTCCAGCGCCAGGCGATGGCGCTCGCGAAGGCGCGGCTGGCGGAGACCGGCAAATGGCCATTGCTTCACGTGCTGGCCGGCCACAACCACGTTTCCAGCACGATGCAGATCGGCAGCGAATTCGACGATCTCGGGCCGCTGCTGGCGAAATTTGTCGGTGGGCTATAGCGCTTGCCGCCTCAACCACCTTCGTCATCGCGAGGAGCCGCAGGCGACGCGGCGATCCAGCTGCGCCGAACTGGATTGCTGCGCGGCTTCGCCGCTCGCAATGACGATAATCGAACGAAAGTGCCCCGGCGCAACCAAGGGAGAGAATAATGGGAGAGAAAGTCCGCCTGATCGCCACCGAGGAAGCATGGTCGATCCCCGAAGTCGCCGCCGAGCTGAAAAAGGTCTCGCGCAGCCCGACGCAGAGCCTCGACAAGCTTCTGGTGAAGGGCATTTACGATGCCGATGAGGACACGTCCGGCTACGGCAAGATGAACTTCCTCGAAGGCCTGCTCGATGTCGAAAAGCAGCGCCTGCCGCAGATGGACCAGTACGGCGTGGACATGCACCTGCTCACGCTGACCGCGCCGGGCGTGCAGATGTTCGATGCCGATACCGCGACCGATCTGGCCGCGCTCGCCAATGACCGGCTCGCCGAAATCTGCCGCGGCAATCCGAAGCGTTTCGCCGGGCTCGGCAGCTTCGCCCCGCACAGCCCGAAACGCGCGGCGAAAGAGATCGAGCGCTGCATGACCGAGCTGAAGCTGAACGGCATGATCGTCAACGGCCACACGCATGGCGACTATTTCGACGACTACCGGTTCTGGCCGATCCTGGAGGCGGCCGAGGCGCTGAATGCCTGCATCTACATCCACCCGCGCGCGCCGAGCGACACGCTCAAGGGCCCGCTGCAGGACTATGCGATGGACAGCGCCATGTGGGGTTACGGCGTCGAAGTCGGCACGATGATGCTGCGGATGATGGCTGGCGGCGTGTTCGACCGTTTCCCGAAGCTGAAGATCTGCGTCGGGCATATGGGCGAAATGGTCCCGTTCTTCATCTGGCGGATCAATTTCATGAACACCCGCGCGCAGAAGGTCGGCCGGGCGAGCAAGACCGAGCGGACGATGGAGGAATATTTCAAGGACAATTTCGTCTTCACCACCAGTGGCGTCGAGGACCCGCTGGCGCTGCGCTACGCGATCGACCGGATGGGAATCGACAATGTCATGTGGGCGATCGACTATCCCTACCAGCCGATGGAACCGGCGGTGAAGTTCATCGAGAACTTCGAATGCACCGATGCGGAGCGGCACGCGCTGTGCCACGGCAATGCCGAACGCGTGTTTCACATCGCGCCGGAGTGAGGGGTTTCCAGTCCTCCCCGTCGCGCAGCGATGGGGAGGGGGACCGTGCGCAGCACGGTGGAGGGGCTATGCGCAGCGCGCGCGGCAGGCCGCAACGATGCTGACCGCCGCCGAGTCCACATCCCTAAGCACCTCGGCCGCCGCGATATGCAGGACGGCAAGCCCGCGCTGCCGCAGGAGCTGGTCCCGCGCTTCATCGCGCTGCGGTCGGTCCCCCATGTCATGCGCGATACCGTCGATCTCGATCGCCAGCTTCGCCGCCGCACAGTAGAAATCGAGCACATAGGGTCCGCACGGATGCTGCTTGCGGATTTTGACGTCTGCACCGCGCAACCGCTGCCACAGCAGCACTTCGGGCAGCGACAACGCGCTGCGAAGCTGCCGCGCCATGCGGACGGTGCGCTTGCTCGTCTGTCGTGCCAAGTGCCCCTCCGTCAGCCCTGACGGGCTGCCACCTCCCCATGAGCTTCGCTCACGGGGAGGACCAAGGCAATCCTCCCCGTCGCGCAGCGATGGGGAGGGGGACCGTGCGCAGCACGGTGGAGGGGCTTTTCGCGCTTTCCTACACGTAGTGAAACTGTCTAGCGTCCCGGCGGTCACCGACTCCGGTCGGGGCAGGCTCTTTCCCTTCGTAGATCATGACTCCGATAGCCGGCCGTTCCAGCACCGCATGCGCGGGCACGCAAAGTCCACACGAGACTGTGGCTTTCGAAAAAGAGAAGTCCACACAGCTTTTTCAAAAAGCACTGTATATTCAGTACTCTACCCTGAAAGCCACACGCCTTAAAACCCGATTGTGCGTCAACACTTCATGCGGTTTTCACCGCTCGTCCTGGATTTCCTCGCTGCGGCACTGCTCGTAAGTGCTCCAGCCGGAACATATGCCATAGGGCCCGCGGATGAAGATCGCCTCGATCCGGCTGATCTGGCCGTTCTCGATCTTGAACAGCTCGCCAAGCTGCCAGCTCCAGTTGATCGGCCGGTGGTCGAAGAAGGCGAAGGAGAAGACGATCCCGCGCTCGCGGTCGACCGCCACGAAGCGGCGGTCGCGGATCGAGGTGACCACGCCGAACAGCGAGGTTTCCAGCTGGCCCTTGCAGCTCTGCACCTCGCCGAAGGAGGGACGATCGGCGAGATCGTGGCCTTCGGGCGCGGCGGCGACGATGCCGTTCTCCAACCGTAGGCAATCGTCGGTGAAGGGGTAGTATCCCTTGCCGTCATTGCGCTGGATGGCCTCGAAATAGGCATTGCCGACCTCGATCAGCTCGGCGCGGCTGTGCCGTTCGGCTTCCGGCACGGCTTCGAGATAGCCGTCCCACGGACTTCCCAGAGCCTCCACCGCCGCGCCGGTAGCGGGGAAGGGATTGCTCGATTCAGCGCTGCCCTCGCCCAGCGGACGCTCAGGCCGCGCCGCGATCTGCTCGACCTCAGTGATCTTGCCGTCTTCTACCCGCAAGCGCAGGGCGAGGCCGACCGCTTCGGGCTCGCGCACCGGGCCGGTGGCGCTGCCGGGTGCCTGCTCCATCACCGTGCCGAGGAAAGCGACCTGCTGCGTCTCCACATCGGGCACGTAGAACTTGTAATTGCCCGGCGCGGTGGTGGTGGCCCACAGGCCTTCATTGCCCAGCGGCAGATCGATTCCGTTCTCGGTGAAGCGCGCGCTCCGGGCGAAAAGCTCGTCGGAAACCTCGCCGTCGGCCATCGCCTGGAGGTAGCGGTCGACGAAGCCTTCGAGACAGGTGCGCTGGCAGGATTGCTCTTCCAGCGGCACGCCGGCGACCTGCGATACCACGGGCGCCGCCCCCAGCGCGGCGACGGACAATGCGAGCGCGGCCAAATCGTGGCGGAATACGCGGATCATGGTTCCCTCTCCCCGATTGATTTTGTCCCGAATAGAACACTATCAGCGGGGCTTCGCCAGCCCTTTAATCCGATTGTAGTCCGCCTTGGGCCGACAGCTCCTGCGCCCCAGCGGAGGCTGGGGCCTTATGCCGCAAGGACGGGCGCCGCTGGGACGAGATCCCTGCCTGCGCAGGGACTCACGGAAGTCCCGAGCCGATATCGAGGTCAGACCGGCGGACGGTTGGCCAGCAAATCGTCCACCACTGCGGGGTCCGCCAGCGTCGAGGTGTCGCCGAGATTGCCGGTGTCGTTCTCCGCAATCTTCCTGAGAATACGCCGCATGATCTTCCCGCTGCGGGTCTTGGGGAGGCCCGGCGCGAACTGGATTACGTCGGGCGTGGCGATCGGGCCGATTTCCTTCCTCACCCATTGGACCAGCTCTTTGCGCAGTTCCTCGGAAGGTTCGGCATCCTCCATCAGCGTGACATAGGCATAGATGCCCTGGCCCTTGATGTCGTGCGGCATGCCGACCACCGCGGCCTCGGCGACTTTCTCGTGGAGCACCAGCGCGCTTTCGACTTCGGCGGTGCCCATGCGGTGGCCGGAGACGTTGATGACGTCGTCGATCCGGCCCGTGATCCAGTAATAGCCATCCTCATCGCGGCGGCAGCCGTCGCCGGTAAAATACTTGCCCGGATATTGGCTGAAATAGGTCTGGAAGAAGCGGTCATGGTCGCCATAGACGGTGCGCATCTGTCCCGGCCAGCTGTCGGTGATCACCAGCGCGCCCTCGGCCGCGCCCTCGAGCAGGTGGCCATCGGTGGGATCTACCAGCGCGGGCTTCACGCCGAACATCGGCTTCGATGCGCTGCCGGGTTTTAGGTCGGTCGCGCCGGGGAGCGGCGTGATCATGTGCCCGCCCGTTTCGGTCTGCCACCAGGTGTCGACGATTGGGCAGTTTCTGTCGCCGACCACCTCGTAATACCAATCCCATGCCTCGGGATTGATCGGCTCGCCCACCGTGCCGAGCAGCTTGAGGCTGGAGCGGTCGGTCTTCTTTACCCACTCGTCGCCCTCGCGCATCAGCGCCCGCAGCGCGGTGGGCGCGGTGTAGAATATTTCGACCTTGTACTTGTCGACCACTTGCCAGAAGCGGCTGAAATCCGGGTAGTTCGGCACGCCTTCGAACATCAGTGTGATCGCGCCATTGGCGAGGGGGCCGTAAACGACATAGGAATGCCCGGTGACCCAGCCGATATCTGCCGCGCACCAATAGACCTGGCCGGGGCGGTAATCGAATGTGTATTCATGCGTCATGCTGGTCCACACGGCATAGCCGCCGGTCGTGTGGAGCACCCCCTTGGGCTGGCCCGTCGATCCCGAAGTGTAGAGGATGAAGAGCGGATCCTCCGCGCCCATTTCTTCCGGCTCGCATCTGGCGGTATGCGGCTCGATGGCCTCGTGCCAGTCGATGTCGCGGCCCTCGACCATCGGCACATCGGCGCCCGTATGGCGCAGCATGATCACGCGTCTGACCGCGACCTTCTCCAGCGCCGCATCGACATTGGCCTTGAGCGGGACCTTCCTGCCCCCGCGCAGGCCCTCGTCGGCGGTGAGGACGATATCGCTCTGGCAGTCCTCGATCCGCCCGGCGAGCGCATCGGGCGAAAAACCGGCGAACACGATCGAGTGCACCGCGCCGATCCGCGCGCAGGCGAGCATGGCGACGGCCGCCTCGGGCACCATCGGCAGGTAG
>DASWIR010000313.1:0-1765 GCA_036397575.1 Alteraurantiacibacter sp.
GGCGCGCGAGGAACGGCGAATGCGCCTCTGCGCGCGCCAGTGCTCCTTGCCAGTCGGCTGCCATGGCCCTTCCCTGCACGTCCGGGCCGGGCCGGGCAAGCGCGCAGCGAGTTCCGGGCGGCAACTTGCCTATGCCGGGCAGGGATGCCACAGATAAGGCATGGTTTCAGTTGAAAGGGATTTTCCGATGAAGCGCCTGGTCGCTCCCATTCTCATGGTTCTCGCGCTGTCCGCCTGCGACGCCGGCATGTCCGGCTCCGCAGCGCTCGACATTCCCGATGTCGATGCCGGCGATCTGTCGGAAGAGACAATGAAGGAAGTGACGCGGACGCTTTCGAGCGATGAATTCGGCGGGCGCATGCCCGGCACCGAAGGCGAGGAAAAGACCGTCGCTTATCTCATCGAAAAGTTCGAGGCGGCGGGCCTCCAGCCGGGCAATAGCGGCTCCTGGGTGCAGGATGTGCCGCTGGTGGAAATCACCGGCAGGGATTTCGCGCCGCTTTCGGTCGAGGGCGAAGGTGTCGATTTGAGCTTCGCGCCATCGAAAGACTGGGTGGGTGTGTCCTATCGGGAGGAAAGGGAAACCTCGATTGAGAATGCCGAGCTGGTCTTTGTCGGTTTCGGCATCGATGCGCCGGAGAAGGAATGGAACGATTACGAAGGCGTGGACATGGCCGGGAAAATCGCAGTCATCCTCGTCAACGATCCGGATTATGCCGAAGAAGGCCTGGAAGGGCCGTTCAACGGCCGCGCCATGACCTATTATGGGCGCTGGACTTACAAATACGAAGAAGCCGCGCGCAAGGGCGCGATCGGCGCGTTGGTCGTGCATGAGGATTTTCCGGCTTCCTATGGCTGGAACGTGGTCGAAAGCTCGTGGAGCGGGCCGCAGGCCTATGCCCAGCGCGGGGAGAATGCTCCGCCGCTTACGCAAATGAATGGATGGATCCAGAAGGGCATGGCGGAGCGGATCTTCGCGGCCGCCGGCAAGGATTTCGCGGAGCTTTCAGCGGCGGCGAAGAAGCCCGGGTTCCGGCCTGTGCCGCTCGAGCTCACCGCCTCGACCGGCTTTGCGAACGACATCCGCAAGTACAATTCGAAGAACGTCATCGGCATGCTTCCGGGCAGCGAGCGGCCGGACGAATATGTCATCCACACCGCCCATTGGGACCATCTCGGCACTTGCACGCCGGATGAGACGGGCGACGACATCTGCAACGGCGCGGTCGACAATGCGACCGGCACGGCGGCCCTGGTGGCGCTGGCGCAGGCCCATGCGAAGGCGGGGCCTGCCGCGCGCAGCCTGGTTTTCCTCGCCGTGACCGCGGAAGAACAGGGTTTGCTCGGCGCGGATTACTATGCCGCAAACCCGGTCTTCCCGCTGTCGCAGACGGTCGGGGGCATCAACATGGATGCGTTCCTGGTCGCCGGGCCCGCCAGGGATGTGACGGTCGTGGGCGGCGGCAAGAGCCAGCTCGATGAATATCTCGATACGGCGTTGGCGAATGTGGAGCGCACTATCACGCCCGATTCCACGCCCGAGGCGGGCTATTATTACCGTTCGGATCATTTCGCCTTCGCCAAACGGGGTGTGCCGATGCTCTATCTCGATGGGGGCGAGGACCTGATCGAGGGCGGCGTGGAGGCCGGCAAGGCCGCGGCCGAGGATTACCGGGCCAATCGCTATCACGGCGCTAATGACGAATATGACGAGAACTGGAACTGGGCCGGCGTGATGTCCGATCTGCAGCTTTTCTATCGGATA
>DASWIR010000314.1:0-2862 GCA_036397575.1 Alteraurantiacibacter sp.
CGACAGGTCGAGCGCGTCGCAGAATTTCTTGGCGTCCTCGGGATCGGTTAGGACAGAATCCTCCTCCGCCACGACCATATCGTCTTCCACGCCCATGATCTGGCCCAGCTCCGCTTCCATGCCGACGCCGTATTTCTCGGCAATGTCGCGCACCCGCTTCGACATTTCGAGATTCTCCTCGAAAGGAAGCTCGGAGGCGTCGATCATGATCGAGGTCCAGCCCGATTTCGCGCATTCCTCGATCATCGGGATGTCCTTGCAATGGTCGAGATGCAGCACCACCGGTACCGGAGAATCCTCGGCCACGGTGCGGACCCATCTGACAATTTCCTTGTGGCTGAAATATGCGATCGTCTTTGCGGAAGTCTGACAGATTACCGGCGCATTCAATTCCTCCGCGGCTTTTACCATCGCCTTGGTCGTATTGTAATCGACGAGGTTGAAAGCGGCGACGGCGTAGCCATTGTCCATCGCGTCGCGCAGCAGCGGCTTCATGTTCACCAGCGGCATTTTACTCTCCTTGGCAACGCGCGAGCGTGCGTGCGTTGACTATGTCTCGAATCACCGGCCCTGTCTTATAGGGCCTCATGAGGGGCGGTGTCTTGCCCTGAACGGGGCTTTCGGATCATTCAAGGATAAACCGCTTCCGCGTTCGTCCTTGGAACGGCATGATTGACATCCATGGCGAATTGCCGCCAGCGAGGGATGAAATGGTTGCAAAAGAAACCGGAGCAGGATGAGCGATAAGGCCGACTGGCAGGCGAAAGCCGAAGCGGAAGCGAAGGGCCGCGACCTTTCCTGGCACACGCCGGAAGGGATTGTGGTGCAGCCGCTCTACACCTCGGAGGACGTATCCTCTGAGGATTCGGGTCTGCCGGGTTTCGCGCCTTTCACCCGCGGCCCCTATGCCAGCATGTACACCGTGCGGCCGTGGACGATCCGGCAATATGCGGGCTTTTCGACGGCCGAGGAATCGAACGCCTTCTATCGCCGCAACCTTGCTGCCGGGCAGAAAGGCCTGTCCGTCGCATTCGATCTTGCGACCCACCGCGGCTACGATTCCGACCATCCGCGCGTGGTCGGCGATGTCGGCAAGGCGGGTGTGGCGATCGACACGGTCCGGGACATGGAGATCCTGTTCGATGGCATCCCGCTCGATGAAATGAGCGTCTCGATGACCATGAATGGCGCGGTGCTACCGGTGCTGGCGTTCTACATCGTGGCGGCGGAGCGGCAGGGTGTGAACCGCGAGAAGCTTTCCGGGACCATCCAGAACGACATCCTCAAGGAGTTCATGGTCCGCAACACCTATATCTACCCGCCGGCGCCCAGCATGCGGATTGTCTCCGACATCATCGCCTATTGCTCGGCCGAGATGCCGCGCTTCAATTCGATCTCGATCAGCGGCTATCACATGCACGAAGCAGGCGCGACGGCGGTGCAGGAACTCGCCTTCACCATTGCCGACGGGAAAGAATATGTCCGCCGCGCTACGGAGGCCGGGCTTAACATCGACACTTTCGCGCCGCGCCTTTCCTTCTTCTTCGGCATCGGGATGAACTTCTTCATGGAAGTCGCCAAGCTGCGCGCGGCGAGGCTGCTGTGGCACGATGTGATGGAAGGGCTGGGGGCGAAATCCGAAAAATCAAAGATGCTGCGCACCCATTGCCAGACCTCGGGTGTCTCGCTGCAGGAGCAGGATCCCTACAACAACGTCATCCGTACCACGGTGGAGGCGATGGCGGCAGTGCTCGGCGGGACGCAGAGCCTGCACACCAATGCGCTCGATGAGGCGCTGGCGCTGCCGACCGACTTCTCCGCCCGGATCGCCCGCAATACGCAGCTGGTGCTGCAGGAGGAAAGCGGCATCACACGCGTCGCCGATCCGCTGGGGGGCAGCTATTATGTTGAGGCACTGACCGCCGCGCTGGTCGAAGAGGCGGAGAAGCTGATCGCCGAGGCCGATGCGGCGGGCGGGATGACCGACTATGTAGCTACCGGCGCGCCCAAGCGCGCGATCGAAGAGAGCGCCGCGATGAAGCAGGCGCGGGTCGACAGGGGCGAGGATGTGATCGTGGGTGTCAACAAATACGCACTCGACGAACATTCGCGGATCGATACGCTCGATATCGACAATCATGCGGTGCGCGCTTCGCAGGTCGCTCGGATCGAGGCGGTGAAGGCGGCACGCGACGAGGTAAAGTGCAGGGCCGCTCTGAAGGCGCTGACGGATGGCGCGCGGGGCGAGGCGAACGTGCTGGACCTGGCAGTTGAATGCGCACGGGCCGACGCGACTTTGGGCGAGGTTTCCGCCGCTCTGGAGGAGGCGTTCGGCCGCTACGACACCGTCCCGACCCCGGTGAAGGGCGTCTATTCAAAGGCTTACGAAGGCGATGCACGCTATGCGCAGATCGTCGAAGGCGTCGCAGCGGTGAGCCAGCGGCTGGGCCGCGCGCCACGGATCATGGTCGCCAAAATGGGGCAGGACGGGCACGACCGCGGCGCGAACGTCATCGCCAGTGCCTTTGCCGACATGGGATTCGAAGTGATTTCCGGTCCGCTGTTCCAGACGCCAAAGGAAACCTGCGAGATGGCGCTGGCCAAGGAGGTCGATGCGGTGGGCGCAAGTTCGTTGGCTGCAGGGCACCGGACGCTGATCCCTGAACTGATCGGGCATCTTCGAGAGGCAGGCCGCGCGGATATCAAGGTCGTGGCGGGCGGAGTCATCCCGCCGCAGGATTACGACTTCCTGCGCGATGCCGGCGTGCAGGGCATTTACGGGCCGGGCTCCAACGTGGTCGAATGCGCCGCCGACCTGCTGCGCCTGCTCGGCCACAACATGCCGCCTGTGGGGGACCAAGA
>DASWIR010000315.1:0-10349 GCA_036397575.1 Alteraurantiacibacter sp.
CCCAATAGGCGGTCTTACGAAACACGGAAATATTGTCGACGCCGGAATTGGTGCGTGTGTCGCTCATCAGCACCAACCCGCGATCCAGCATCATCCCGACGCAATAGGTCATTCCGTTATCCCGTTATCCCGTTACCTCTATCCCGGCAGATTGTCCGACCGTTCCGAGGTGCCGTGGCATATGGCCGAGCATGCCGCGCGGCGCCAACACCCGGCCGTCATTGGTCCACAATCTGCTGCTCCACCGCAAGGTCGACCGCGAGGCCTTCGCTCGCCCCGCCGAAGCTGATCCCGGTGACCGGTGCGGCATCGCGATAATCGCGCCCCGTGGCGACGCGGACATAGCGCGGATCGGGGCTTATGCCGTTGGAGATGTCGAAACCCACCCAGCCCAGATCCATGACATGCGCTTCTGCCCAGGCATGGGTCGCCCCCTGCTCGATACGGTCGTTCATCATCAGGTAGCCGCTGACATAGCGCGCCGGAATGCCGATCGCACGAGCCGCCGAAATGAAGATATGGGCATGGTCCTGGCAAACGCCCACGCCATGCTCCAGCGCCTCTTCGGCAGTGGTATCGACCACCGTAACACCCTGTTCGTAGCGCACCTGCTCCCGGATCAGGTTGGACAGATTGTGCAGCGTTTCAACCAGTCCGCCCGCGCTGCGATCGACCGAAGCGATCAGTTGGCGGATCCGCGAGCCAGCCTCGGTCAGGGGCGAGTTGTTGAGGAAGGCCCAAAGCGGCAAGTGTCCAGCATGGTGGCCGATCACTCCGGCATTGTCTTCCGTATCCACCTTGCCCTCGCAAGTGATGGTTACTTTCCGCGCGCCCGGCTCAACCGAAACCAGCGTGACGTGATTGAAATGCTCGTCGTCATATTCGAGCTGTCTGGTTACACCTTCCAGCGTCATCGACCATTCGACGATCCGCTGGCCCTGAGTTTCCTTGGGCGTCAGCCGCAGCCGCTGCAGCGCATAGGAAACCGGCGCATCGAACTCGTAGCTGGTCGTATGGCGGATCGCGAGGCGCATCAGTTCGCGAACTTGTAATCTTGGGCGATCGCACTGGCGAGCGCCTGATTGTCGGCGATGAATTGCAGCAGGAACTGATGCAAGCCGCGGTTGAGAATATCGCCGATCGGCGTCTCGCCCAGGCGCTGGTCCGCCTCGCAAATTATCCGGTTCGATTTGCCCTCCCCGCCGTGCTGCGATGCCAGACTGACGAGATTTTCGCGCAACTGACCGTAGCAGAAGGCGAGACTGCGGGGAAACCGCCGGTCGAGGATCAGAAAGTCGGTAATGCTCTTCGGCTCCATCCGCCCGGAATTGAGCCAGTGATAGGCACGCTCACCCGAAACCGAGCGCAGCACGGTATCCCACTGGCTCGTATCGAGGCTGGTCCCGATATAGGCAAGCGAGGGCAACAACAGATAATATTTCACGTCGAGAATGCGCGCCGTGTTGTCGGCGCGTTCGAGGAAGGTTCCGGCGCGGGCGAAATTGTAGGTCTCGTTACGCAGCATCGAACCATAGGTCGCCCCGCGCACCAAGGTTGCATTGCGGCGAATCGCGGCCAGCACTTCGCCGAGGTCGTTTTCGCGCACCGAGCGCTTGAGCTTCTCGCGAAGCTGCATGAAGCCCTCATTCACCGCTTCCCACACTTCCTGGGTGATCGAACTGCGCGACTGGCGAGCATTGTTGCGGGCGACTTCGAACATGGAAAGGACATTGTCGAGATTGTCGGGATCGCGCAGGACGAAATTGCAGACCTTCTGACCGCTGAAATCCTCGTATTTCGCCGAATAGCTCAAATTCTTGCCGAGTGTCGTGATAACCGAGCGCCACTCCTCGCTCGCCGCCTCCGCTCCGCGTGTCAGCGCCATGCGGAAACCCGCTTCCAGCAGGCGCGCCGTGTTCTCCGCCCGTTCGAGATAACGGGACATCCAGAAGATGTCGTTGGCGGTCCGGCCTAGCATCTCGGGCGCTCCGCCATCAGTCGTCCAGCACCCAAGTGTCCTTCGTGCCCCCGCCCTGGCTGGAATTGACCACCAGGCTGCCCTTTTTCATTGCCACGCGGGTCAGGCCGCCGGGCACGATGTCGATCTTGTCGGGCGCAACCAGCACGAACGGCCGCAAATCGACATGGCGCGGCGCCAGGCCCGCCTGCGTGAAAACCGGGCAAGTCGAGAGCGACAGAGTCGGCTGGGCGATATATATTTCCGGTTTGGCCTGCAGTTTCCGGCGGAACGCGGCCACTTCCTTCTTAGACGAAGTCGGCCCGATCAGCATTCCATATCCGCCGGAGCCGTGGACCTCCTTCACCACCAGATTTTCGAGATTGTCGAGAACGTATTTGAGGCTGTCGGGGTCGGCACAGCGCCAGGTCTCGACATTGGGCAATAGCGGCCGCTGCCCGGTATAGAATTCGACGATCTCGGGCATGAAGGAATAGATCGCCTTGTCGTCGGAAATGCCTGCACCCGGCGCGTTGGCGATGGTGACCCGCCCGGCACGATAGACATCTATAATCCCCGGCATGCCGAGCATGGAATTCGGATTGAAACTGAGCGGGTCGAGGAAATCGTCATCCACCCGGCGATAGATCACGTCGATCGGCTGATAGCCGGCAGTGGTGCGCATTTGCACACGGCCATCGACCACCCTGAGGTCGCTGCCCTGGACCAGCTCGCAGCCCATCTGGTCGGCAAGAAAGGCGTGTTCGAAATAGGCGGAGTTGTACATGCCCGGCGTCAGCACCGCGATCACGGGCTCGTCGGCCGCGCATGCAGGGGCGCAGGCGGCAAGGCTGCGGGCGAGCTTGCGCGGATAGTCGCCCACCGGCTGGACACTGACCTGCGTGAACAGGTCGGGGAACATCGCCATCATGGTTTCGCGGTTTTCCAGCATATAGGAAACGCCGCTGGGCGTACGGGCATTGTCTTCCAGCACGAGGAATTCGTCCGGCCCGGTGCGGACAAGGTCGATCCCGACTATGTGCGTATAGACCCCGCCAGGGGGCGTGAAACCGACCATGTTGGGCAGCCAGGCGGAATTTCCTTGAAACAGCCGCTCGGGCAGACGGCCCGACCGGATGATCTCCTGCCGGTGATACATATCGTGGATGAAGGCGTTCAATGCACGCACGCGCTGCTCGATCCCGCGCGAAAGGCGCCGCCATTCCGAACCGGTGATGATCCGAGGCACAAGGTCGAATGGAATCAGCCGTTCCTCGGCCTCGTCCTCGCCATAGACGTTGAAGGTGATGCCCGCACGGCGAAACAGCGTGTCCGCCTCGCTCCCCTTGCGGCGAATGAATGCCTGATCGTGCTGATCGAGCCATTTGCCGTAATCGCCATAGGCCGGACGCAGCGCGCCATCGGCACAATGCATTTCATCGAAGATCGGTTCGGCTTCGCTCATCATCCCGTGCTGCAGCGCAACATTGTCACGTAATTGATGCGCTGCCAAGGGGCACGCTTGCACAGGATCAAAGCGTCAGTCGATCTCCAGTTCCCTCAGCACCGCCTCTATGCATTCGGGCGAGTAGGCGAAACCCAAATGGTTGCAGCGCAAGGCGACCGCGCGATCGCGCTCGCCCGGTCTGCCGCAAGCGCTGCGCGGGCTGACGATTCCATCGCGAGGGCTCCAGAAGGCGACCGTCTCGACCGGTGGCTTGGCCGCGAGTTCGGCCTTGACCGGCGGGTTGTCGACCCGATGGCCGGTAATCAGCTGGTAGGCTCGCCAGGCATTGTTCGCATGTGGGTCACCGGAAAAGGGCGAGCCCATTGTGATGACCTTTTCGACCAACTCGGGATGGCGCTTGGCCATTTCGCGGGCGAATATCCCGCCAAGACTCCAACCGACCAGCACCGCCTTGCGGCCATAGCGTTCGTGCACCGCGACGATACGCTCCGACAGGCTCTCCATTGCCTCCTCGCTGGCGCCGAGATTGAACCCCATGCCCCAGCGCTTGGCCTTGTGCCCTGCCCTCTCGAGCTGCTGGGCCATGTAGCGCATGCGGATCGGATGGGTCGCAAAGCCCGGCAGAAGCATCACCAGCCTGGGATTCCTGGCGGGCGGGATCTCCATCCGGCGGGTGATGCGGCGAAACGGCTCGGCGAACACTTCCAGCTCGCCCAGCATAAGCGGCAGCGGCGGACCGTGGACGCCCTCCGGCGCCTCGGCGCGCGCCAGCGCCAGCCGCTCCGCAAGTGCGGGAAGAGGCGCGGGCGCAGAACGCCGGGACAGGGCGACGGAAACGTTCATGACAGTTTGATTACACTAACTGCCTTATCGCCGGCTGAACAGTCGCTATGCCGCCATGTCAAATGTTTGACCTAAGATCAGGATCCTAGAGCCGATCGGCCCTAGCTGCACTCGCCAATGCGCCGCGCGGACATGATGCCCTTCATGCTCATATCGCCTTGCGGGCCGCCGGTCATTTTGTTGTCGATGTTGAGCGTATAGGCTTCGGCGCCGAATTCGCCGGTCATCGCGACGTTGACCTTGCCGCCGCCTTGGGAATCGCAGCTCATGCGCATCCGCATCGTGTTGCCGCTGCGGTCGTATTCCTGGAAGGTGCAGTTGTCCTGGCCCGCATTCCGGAACATCTCGGGCGACGGTTCCTTCACATCCTCCTCGGTCAGGCAATGGGTGATGGTCATGCCCTGCCCCATCTGGCCTTTCATCATGTCCGCCATGCCCTCCGACATGCCAGGCATATCGACCTCGGTGAATTGCATCTTCTGTTCCCACCGGCCGGGCCGCATGGCGACAGCGCCGCCGCTGGCCGCTTCGGCTGCCATTTCCTCGGCCGTGATACTGCCGTCGCCATCGGCATCCGCGCCGCCGCTATCCCCGCACGCCGCCAGCATGGCCGTAGCCGCCGCTATCATCACGAACCTGCGCATAGAAAATCCTCCGGTAGTTCAATCGAGACGCGGTATATCGGCAACCGATGGCGATGCCCAGCACTTCACCCTTCGCGCGTTGCATGTCCGCGCTTTGTTCTTCATATAGAGCGTATGGCCGAACTCGTGATCCGCAGGGGTCTTGAAGAGCCGGATACGTCCGAAAGCTTCAAGCCGCACAAGCCCGCCCGCCCCGAAAAATCGATGGGCGGCAGGAAGTTCGAACTCGTTTCCGACTACGAGCCCGCGGGCGACCAGCCGACCGCGATCCGTGAGCTGGTCGAGACGTCGCGCGAGGGCGAGAAGACCCAGGTGCTGCTCGGCGTGACCGGCAGCGGCAAGACCTTCACCATGGCCAAAATGATCGAGGAACTGCAGCGTCCCGCGCTCGTGCTCGCCCCCAACAAGATCCTCGCCGCGCAGCTCTATGGCGAGTTCAAGAGCTTCTTCCCCGACAACGCAGTCGAGTATTTCGTCAGCTACTACGATTATTACCAGCCCGAGGCCTATGTGCCCCGGTCGGACACCTATATCGAGAAGGAAAGCTCGGTGAACGAGGCGATCGACCGGATGCGCCACTCGGCCACCCGCTCGCTGCTCGAGCGCGACGACGTGATCATCGTCGCCTCGGTCTCGTGCCTCTACGGCATCGGCTCGGTCGAGACCTATTCGGCGATGATCTTCGACATCAAGAAGGGCGAAACCGTCGATCAGCGCGAGCTGATCCGCAAGCTCGTCGCCCTGCAATACAAGCGCAACGATGCGGCCTTCGCGCGCGGCAACTTTCGCGTTCGCGGCGACAATCTCGAGATCTTCCCGAGCCACTACGAGGACATGGCCTGGCGGATCAGCTTCTTCGGCGACGAGATCGAGGATATCGCCGAGTTCGACCCGCTGACAGGCACCAAGGGAGCGAGCCTCGACAAGGTGCGCGTCTATGCGAACTCGCACTATGTGACTCCCGGCCCGACCATGAAGCAGGCGACGGAGGCCATCAAATTCGAACTGCAGGAGCGGCTCAAGGAGCTGAACGCCGAAGGCCGCCTGCTGGAGGCACAAAGGCTGGAACAGCGGACCAATTTCGATCTCGAAATGATTGCCGCCACCGGCAGCTGCGCCGGCATCGAGAACTATTCCCGCTTCCTCACCGGACGTCTCCCCGGCGAGCCGCCGCCGACCCTGTTCGAATATTTGCCGGACAACGCCCTGCTGTTCGTCGACGAAAGCCACCAGACGGTGCCGCAGATCGGCGCGATGTCGAAGGGCGACCACCGGCGCAAGATCACCTTGGCCGAATATGGCTTCCGCCTGCCGAGCTGTATCGACAACCGCCCGCTGCGCTTCAACGAGTGGGATGCGATGCGCCCGCAGACGGTCGCCGTCTCGGCCACGCCGGGCGGATGGGAAATGGAGCAGACCGGCGGCGTCTTTGCCGAGCAGGTGATCCGTCCGACCGGCCTGATCGACCCGCCGGTTGAGATTCGCCCGGTCGAGGACCAGGTGCAGGACTGCATCGAGCAATGCCGCGAGACCGCGCAGAAAGGTTACCGCACGCTCGTCACCACGCTGACCAAGCGCATGGCCGAGGACCTCACCGAATTCATGCACGAGGCTGGTCTGCGCGTGCGCTACATGCACTCCGACGTCGAGACACTGGAGCGCATCGAGCTGATCCGCGACCTGCGGCTCGGCGTCTATGACGTGCTGGTCGGCATCAACCTGCTGCGCGAAGGTCTCGACATTCCCGAATGCGGGCTCGTCTGCATCCTTGATGCCGACAAGGAAGGCTTCCTGCGCTCGGAAACCTCACTGATCCAGACGATCGGCCGTGCGGCGCGCAATGTCGACGGCAAGGTGATCCTCTATGCCGACCGCATAACCGGCAGCATGGAACGCGCCATGGCGGAGACCGACCGCCGCCGCGAGAAGCAGCGCGAGTTCAACGAGGAACACGGGATCACCCCGACCACGATCAAGCGCAACATCCAGGATATCGTCGCCCACACCGCCAGCCGCGATGGTGTGCTGGTGGAGATCGACGCCGAAGATGGCCGCAACAATCTCGTCGGCCACAATCTGCGCGCCTATATCGAGGAGCTGGAGAAAAAGATGCGCGATGCTGCCGCCGACCTCGAATTCGAGGAAGCCGGGCGCCTGCGCGACGAGATCCGCCGCCTGGAAGCGGACGAGCTGGGTCTGCCGGACGATCAGAAGAAGGCGCCGCTGGTGGGCCGCTCGAACGAAGGCAAACCGGGGACGCGGAAGATGCGATATGGCAAGACGCAGAGGAAGTGGGGACGATAACGCTTTCGATTTGCAGTCATATGTGCTAGCAAACTCCTCAAGGAGACCGAAATGGCCACGTTGACTATCCGCAAGCTCGACGACAGCGTGTACAAACGCCTCGGGGAACGCGCGAGGCGCAATCACCGCTCGCTGGAGGCAGAGGTCCGCGAGATTCTCGAAGGCAAGGCCAACGAATTCAATTTCGATCGGTGGCTGGAAAAGGCGCGCGAACTTCGCAGGCGGAGTCCACCCCACCAAGACGGCAAGACTTCGCTCGACCTGTTGCGCGAGGAACGTGACAGCTGGTGATCGTCGTCGATGCCAGTATCATGGCGAAGCTTTATCGCGACGAACCGGGATCAGAGGAAGCGCAAGCTCTTATCGCTGCAAAGGCCGGACAAATGCTGGCGCCAGACATCTTCGCCATCGAGGTCGCCGGTGTAATCGTGCGCGACGCCAACAGCGACAAGCTCGCGATCGCCCTCCAACGCGAGAAGCTGGTGCATCTTGAGCTCCTGCTGGCCAGTCCCGTGCTGCAACTGGTCGGCACGCGCTCAGCCGATATCGTCAACGCGGCCAAACTTGCCATCGAACTTGGCCATCCGTTGAAGGATTGCCTCTACCTCGCGCTTGCGATCGATCGCAATTGCGATTTGCTCACCGCCGACGCGCGCTTCGCCGCGCGTGCACGGAACGTGTGGAACCAGGTGCAAGTCTTGGGCGAATGATCGGACGCGAGCACCGCAAGCCGTGCTACTGCAAGGAGCAGGAGGAGTGGGAGCCGCAGGCTGCGCCCGAAGCCGCAACCTCGTCATTGCGAGGAGGCATAGCCGACGAAGCAATCCATCCTGCGCTGATCAACCACCGCCTCTGGATTGCCGCGCGACCTGCGGTCGCTCGCAGCGAATGGGTGGAAATGACCCACTTTTGTGTTGGCATACCCGAAAAATGTGATTCATAGGGAGCTGCACTTTTTTCGAGGCAGCTATGATCCATTCCTTCACCGACAAGGAAACCAAGCGCATCTGGAGCGGCCTGCGCAGCAAACAGCTGCCGCCGGAGATACAGCGCCGCGCGCTCGACAAGCTCAAACTGCTCAATCGCGCCAAGGTCTTCGACGACCTTCGCAACCCGCCGTCGAACCGCCTGCATGCCCTGAAGGATGACCGGGAGGGGCAGCATTCCATTTCCATTAACAAGCAATGGCGTATATGCTTCGTCTGGAACGACGGAGATGCGCATGGCGTCGAAATCACCGACCACCACCAATGACGAATGGCTACGCAATAGCCATGCGGGCGAATTGCTGGTGTCGGAGTTCATGGAGCCGCTGGGGCTCGATGCTGCCGCTTTGGCCGAAGCCATTGGGGCCGAATCCGCACGCCTGCTGTCCGTCATCGAAGGCAAGATTCCGATCGATGCCGAATTGGACCTGCGCCTCGGCCGCTATTTTCGCATGTCGGAAGGATTTTTCCTCGGCCTTCAGGACGATTACGAGCTGCTCGAAGCCAAGCGCACGCTGAACGGCGATCTCGACCGCATCGTTCCCCGCGCCGCCTGACCGCCTCACCGGGGAAACCCGTAGTTCTTCTCTTGTGATCTGCCGCGGATACGCGCAATCGGCTCTGGATGGTCGCTCTGCCCACGCGTCTCCTTGCCATTGCCGCCCTGGCGGCGCTGCTCGCGTCCTGCGGGCGCGAGGATGACACGCCGGTGCAGTCGCAGCGCATTGCGCTCGACCGGCCGGTTGCGGCACAGGCCGAGTTTACGCCCGCTCCCGATACCGAAGGCGCCGACTGGCACATAAGCAGTGACGGGCGCGGCATTTCCTGGGGCAAAACCGGCGATGCACCGCTGCTGAGCCTCGAATGCATGCTCGCCGGCGACGAGCCGCCTCAGATCGAGATTATCCGGCATGCCCCCGCCCCGCCCGGCGCGCGGGCGCTTTTCGCCGTGCTTGGCAATGGCACGAACGCACGACTGAAGGTCGACGCCAAGCTATCGGACAATGAATGGCGTTGGGAAGGCTCCTACCCGGCCGATGCGGCGCTGCTCGACGTATTCACCGGTCCCCGCAATATCACCGCGACGCTGCCCGGCGGCGGAATGCTGCAGATTGACGGCAGCGATTTGCCACAGCAATTCGTGACCTGGTGCCGCAATGACGGGCGTGAACAGGCGCTGGAGGCGGAGGATGAGGCTGGCGAAGCTGATGCTCCGACAGAGGAAGACGAAGCCGCAGCCCCGCCAGCCTAACTGCCCTTTGCCAGGTCCACCAAACTGCCCGGCGTAAGCACTTGCGGGAGCTGTTCTCCCTCACCGCCTGCGGGATACCAGATATATAGCGGCACACCTGCAGCGCCATGCGCAGTAAGGAAGCGGGTGATTTCCGGGTCGCGCCGTGTCCAGTCTCCGCGCATCGCGATCACGTCCGCCTCTTCGAACGCATCGCGCGTGGCCTCGCGCTCGATCGCCACACCTTCATTGACTTTGCAGGTGAGGCACCAGTCGGCGGTGAACCACACGAATACCGGCTTGCCGCTGGCACGCGCCTCGGCCAGTGCCGCTTCGCTATAGGCAATCGGCGACAGCACGCTTTCCGCTTCGCCCACAGCCTGCGGTTCGTAGGCCCGCGGGACGGCGACGAATGCTATGCCCGCAAGAACCAGCGCGCCGAATGCCGCCATTTTCCGCGCACTCCGCCCGGCGCGCTGCTCGCGTCCAATCGCCCACAACGCCAACAACAGGATCGCACCCAGCACGCTGACCGCCATAGCGAAATTCGTCCCGCCCAGCCGCCAGGCGAGCCACAGCAATGCCAACGCGGTCAACCCCATCGGAACCGCCATCACCTTGCGGAACGTGTTCATCCACGCGCCTGGCTTCGGCAGCATCCGGCGCAGCGCCGGCACCCAGCCGAGCAGCAGGAAAGGGAAGGCAAGACCGAGGCCGAGCGCGGCGAAGAGCAGCAATGCGATTGCCGAAGGCAGCAGCAGCGCCGCGCCCATCGCCGCCGCCATGAAAGGCCCGGTACAGGGCGTGGCGACGAATGCCGCGAGTATGCCGGTGGCAAAGGCGCCCGCCGGTTCGCCCGAGCGCGTCACCGAGATCGACGGCAGCTCGAACAGCCCGGCAAGGTTCGCGGTGATCG
>DASWIR010000316.1:0-2978 GCA_036397575.1 Alteraurantiacibacter sp.
CCTTCGAAACCGGTCAGGCTCACCACCCGCTTCGCCACCTTGCTCGTCAGCCCGGCCGGCGCACCGCTGAACAGCAGCTTGCCCTGGTTGAGGAGATAGACGCCGTCGCACTTCTCCGCCTCGTCGAGATAGGAGGTCGACCACAGCACGCCGATCCCCTCGCCGGTGAGTTCGCCGACCATCGCCCATAATTCGCGCCGCGAGATCGGATCGACCCCGACGCCCGGCTCGTCGAGCAACAGCAGCCTGGGCGTCTTGACCAGCGCACAGGCGAGGCCGAGCTTCTGTTTCATGCCGCCCGACAGCTTGCCAGCGAGGCGATCCTGGAAAGGCGCAAGATCGGTGAAGTCGAGCAGCTGGCGGTAAGTCTCTTCGCGCTCCTCAGGCGGAAGCTTGCGAAGCTCGGCATAGAGATCGAGGTTTTGCCGGACGGTCAGGTCTTCGTAGAGGCCGAAACGTTGCGGCATGTAGCCGAGAGCGTCGAGCGCTTCGGCGGGCGGACGGCCGAGAATGGCGACCTCGCCTTGGTCCGGCGCCATGAGCCCCGCCAGCAGACGGATCAACGTAGTCTTTCCGGCGCCGTCGGGCCCGACGAGTCCGGTGATCTCGCCGGCTGGAACGACCATATCGACGTGATCGAGGGCGGGCGCGGCATCGGGATCGCCGAAGCGTTTGACGATACCGCTGGCGCTGGCGACGGGCTGGCTCATTTGGCGCCCGTCCGCTTCGCAACAAGATGCCCGCGTCCCCGCGAAGGCGGGGACCCAGTGCCGCACGAGAAGTGCTTGCCGTCATGGGCCCCCGCCTTCGCGGGGGCGCGGAACAGTTTGGACAGTTCGGTCACCGCCATGGACTCTAGCCGGCCACTTTCGCCTGTGCGGCAGGCACTTCGACCGTGACCGGCTGGCCCTGGCGCAGCGCATCGTCGGGATTCTCGATATTGATCCGCACGCGATAGACGAGGTCGGTGCGCAGATCCTCGGTCTCGACCGACCTCGGCGTGAACTCGGCGCGCGGGCTGATATAGCCGATGGTCCCCTGATAGGTCTTCGGGTTGCCGTCGGCGGTCACCGCGACTTTCATTCCGGGCACGACGCGCGAGAGATCGGGCTCGCCCACATAGGCGCGGACACGCAGCGGCCGGCCCAGCGAAAGCGTCAGCACCGTCTCGCCCGACTGGACGATGGCACCGGGTTCGCGCGCGCGGGTGACCACTGTGCCCGCGCTCTTGGCCACCAGGCTCGTATCGCCAAGGTCGGTCTGTGCGCCCCGGCGGCCGGCTTCGGCCGCGCGCAGCTGGGCTGCGGCTGCGGCAATATCCTCCTGCCGGGCGCCGGCCTGGGCGAGCGCGAGCGCCTGCCGCGCCTCGGCTAGCTGCGCTGCGCTGCGGTCGCGCTCGGCCACGGTCCGGGCCCACTGGCTGCGGCTGATCGCGCCGGGCTCGACCAGCGCCTGCCGGCGTTCGTAATCAGCCTGTGCATTCCCGGCCGCCGCTTCGGCCGCGGCAACACGGGCGCGCGCCTGGGCGATGTCCTGCGGGCGGTTGCCGCTCCTGAGCTTGGCCAGCTGCGCGCGCGCCTGGGCTACGGCGGCTTCGGCCTCACCGGTGCGAGCCTCGATCGAAGCGGTGTCGAGCGTTGCGAGGATTTCTCCACGCTCGACCTTTTCGCCTTCCTCGACGGCAATCTCGTCGATCCTGCCGGGAACGCGGAAGGCCATATCGACTTCGCGGATGTCGACATTGCCGTAGAGCACCAGCGGATCGTCTTCCGACGGGCCGAACAGCCCGAATCCGCTCGTGGCTATGGCGGCGGCGACCAGTGCAAGAATGCCGGCAAGGATCGCGATCTTCTTCCTATCCATTGCCTTCCTCCAGAATGCATAAAGCGGTTTTGCGCAGCCGGGTGCGCAGCAGTGTGCCCTCCGCTTCGCCAAGCGCCTCGACGCCGAGCGCGCGGCAGACCGAGGCTCGGCCGACCCTGAGAACCAGCGCCTGGCCGAACAGCAGTATCGCCGTGGCCCGGCATTCCGCGTCGTCGAGGTCGGTGCGGGCTTCGCGAAGAAGCAAAACGAAAGTTTCGATCATTGCCTTCATCGCGCCCTGGTAGAGTCGCTCGAAGGCTTCGGTTGGCTGTTGCTGCTCGCGCACGATGAAGCGCGACCAGGCTTCCGATTCGGGGCGGAGCATCATCTGGGCGAAGCCGTCGAGCATCGCCAGCAGCAGTTCTATTGTCTGTTCGCGCGTGGAACTCCCGGCGAGTTCCTCCGCTTTCTGCCGCAGCGGCCCGAGAATCTCGCGCACCTGCTTGGCAATATGATCGGCCGCGGCGAGATAGAGGCCTTCCTTCCCGCCGAAATGATAGGTGATGGAGGACATGGCAGTGTCCGATGCGCGCGCAATCTCGCGCGTGCTGGCGCCTTCGAAGCCAAGCCGGCCGAACTGGTCGATTGCGGTTTCGAGAAGGCGCGTCTGGATCATTTCTGTATTGTTCGTTCGAACGAACAAAAAGTCAAGATGCGATTTGAGTGCCTCCAGCCAGCTTCCGATGGTTGGCTCTGGTAACCGGTGTCATAATGTGCCAGTCTGCAGCCGGATCGAGTGGGAAGGGAGAGGGCCGGTTGAAGCGTGTTAGGGAGCCGCGGGGCGGATCGGTCGGCGCGAACACAGCGCCGTCGGGCCGGGCCACATGACCTCCGTCGACCGGCGCCAGGTTCTGCTTGGCAGCCTCGCGCTGGCTGTGGCCGGCTGCGGCCGCTCCACGCGCGAGACGCTGTTCGGCACCGATACCCATCCGGCGGACTATCCGACCGTTCGCGCTTTCCGCCGCTTCGGCGATCTCATCGAGCAGCGCAGCGGCGGACGGCTGGTGCTCAAGCTCTTCCCCGGCGGCCAGCTTGGCGCGGAACGCGATACGCTGGAAGTGACCAGTTTCGGCGGGCTCGACTTCAACCGCGTCAATCTTGCGCCCCTGAACTCC
>DASWIR010000317.1:0-3358 GCA_036397575.1 Alteraurantiacibacter sp.
CCACCCAGTCGAGGTCAGTCGCGGCGAGACCTTGCTCGGCAGCGAGCTTTGAGCGGCCGTAGGCGTCGGTGGGCTGGGGCTCCCGGTCCTCGGTCAGCACGCCTTCGGCGGTCGGACCGGACTGCGCCCTGATCGACGACAAAAAGACGAAGCGCCTGATCCTTGCGCGCTGCGCCGCCTTGGCAAATCCGACCGTGGCCTCGGTGTTGAACAGGCGATAGTCGTCCTCCGGCACGCCGGACATCGTGCTGGCAAGGCCGGCGGTGTGGATCACCGCATCGACTTCGGCAAGGGCCTCGGCCATGTTGTAGGGGCGTGCCAGATCGCCGATGACGGCGCTGGCGCAGCCTTTCGGCAAATTGGTCGGACGGCGGAGCAGCACCCGGAGGCGGTAGCCCCGTTTCGGCAGCTCGCTGAGCAGATATTGGCCGATAAAGCCCGTGGCGCCGGTCAGCGCGACCAGGGGCTTCCGCGCCGGCTTGCGATCGCTTCCCGCCGTTTGGCTCATGCTGCTCCTGCGCCGAGCCCGTTAGCCCGCGGGCCCGACCACTTGCAGCACAGTTCACAACCACATTGGGGCCAGAGCAAGCCCTCCAAAGGAAGCGGTCAGCCCCTATAAGGTTCAAGCGCGAGGGGTCCTATGGCAGCAGTTCCGAAGGCCCGAGCTTGAAGCTCACTCTGTTGATCGTGCCGGCGAAGCGGAATGGCACCTGGTAGTCGGCGTCGTCCACCGGGGTGCGGGTGTCGGACCCGATGTCGAGGGTCTCGTCGATCGTCAAGATCGCCGGGATGCTATTGGATAAGCTCTTGGTTGCGACCTCCTTGCCATCCACCTTCAATACGCCGCTGCCGCCCTTGGCCATGCCCGGCCCGTCGTATTTGAAATCGAATTCGAGGGTATGCTTGCCCGGAGCGAGCTGCTCTTGCCCTTCCCACCGAATTTTCTCAAGGGCGAGGAGATTGTAGGTGAAGACCGGCTTGCCCTTCAGCACATAGAGCCCGTAGCCGCCGAAGCGGCCACCGTCGGTAACGATCATTCCATCGCCACCACCTTCGGGAACTTCGATGTCCGCCGTTATGGTGTAGGACCTCGCGAGAATGTTCGGCGCATTGCTGTTGGGTGTGCCGGTCAGTTCGCCCGCATAGGTGAACTCGGTTCGCCCAGCGACGTAGCTCGGCTTGGGGGCGAGGATGCGCTGGAGGATGTCATTGTCGAGCGGGAATACCTCGTACTTTGCCGCTTCCACAACAAACAGCTCCTGCAATTCGCGCAGCTTGTCGGGCTGCGTGGCCGCGACATCGTTGGCCTGCGAGTAGTCCTCGGCGATGTTATACAGCTCCCATTTGTAGCCGCTGACCACGTCCGGCATCTTGGTCAAGCCCATCAGCCAGGGCCCCGCTGGCGGCGTGGTGCAGGCGTACCAGCCTTTGTGATAGATGGCGCGGTTGCCGAACATCTCGAAATATTGCGTATCGCGCTTCGACGGCGCGTCGGCATTTTCCTTGTCGAAGGTATAGGCCATGCTCACGCCTTCGATCGGCTTCTGGGCGATGCCGTTGACCATCACCGGCGCTGGGATCCCGGTGGCTTCGAGGAGGGTCGGCACGATATCGATCATGTGGTGGAACTGATGGCGGATGGCGCCAGCGTCCTTGATGCGATTGGGCCACGCCATGACCATGCCTTGCCGCGTGCCGCCGAAATGCGAGGCGATCTGCTTGGTCCATTTGAACGGCGTGTCGAACGCCCAGGACCACGCCACCGACATGTGCGGAGTGGTCGCGGGCGAGCCCCAGGCGTCGTAGTACTTCAGCTGCTCAGCGACCGGGACATCGATGCCTTGGATCGCGGCCATGTCGAAGGGCGTGCCGATGGTCGAGCCCTCGGCGCTCGTGCCGTTGTCGCCCTCGATATAGATGACGAGCGTGTTGTCGAGCTTGCCCATGTCGTCCACCGCCTGGATCACGCGACCTATCTCATGGTCGGTGTAGGCGACATAGGCGGCGAAGCCCTCCGCCTGGCGAGAGAAGAGCTTCTTCTCATCGGCAGAAAGGGTGTCCCATTTCGGCAGCTTGGCGCCGCCATATTCGGGTTGGCCGTCTGGCCATGGCGTGAGCGTCGTGTTGGCGGGGATCACGCCGAGACGCTTCTGGTTGGCGAAGATCTGCTCGCGCAGTTCGTTCCAACCCATGTCGAACTTGCCCTTGAACTTCTCGATCCATTCCGGCGTGGGTTGGTGCGGCGCGTGGGTGGCGCCGGGCACGTAATAGAGTAAGAAGGGCTTGTCGGGTGCAGCCGCATTTAGCTGCTTAAGGTAATCGATGGCGTCATCCGCCATGCCGGTGATCATGTTGTAGCCGGGCTCGTCGCGCCAGGGAAAGATCTGCGTGGTGTTGCGGTACAGGAATGGCGTCCACTGATCGGTCTCGCCGCCCATGAAGCCGTAGAAATAGTCGAAGCCCATCCCAGTGGGCCATTGGTTGAACGGGCCGGCGGTGCTGTACTGGTAGTCGGGCGTGTTGTGGTTCTTGCCGAACCACGACGTCGCAAAGCCGTTTTCCTTCAGGATTTCGCCGATGGTGGCATTTTCGATGCCAATAATGGAATCGTAGCCCGGATAGCCCGTGGCCTGCTCGGAAATAACCCCGAAGCCGACGGAGTGATGGTTACGCCCGGTAATGATCGCCGCGCGTGTCGGCGAGCAAAGCGCGGTGGAATGGAACTGGGTGTAGCGCAGGCCCATCTGCGCGATACGGTCCATAGTGGGCGTCGGAATGACGCCGCCGAAGGTGCCTGAAACGCCGTAGCCTGCGTCGTCGGTCATGATCAGCAAGATGTTGGGTGCGCCTTTGGGCGGCACAATCTGCGGCGGCCAGTACGGCTTTGAGTCCTTGGCATCGAGGCCGATCTCGCCGCCGAATCTCGGCGGGGGAGACGGCAAATAATTGCCGTCGATGGTGGTCGTGGCGTTAGGCGCTCCCGGAACGCCGGTCGTCTCCTGGGCGCTTGCCACTGCGGTCAGCGCCGTGCCCACGAGAAGTCCTAACGTCAGCGCAGCCAACTGGTTCTTCATGGCGTGATCCTCCCGCTTGCGCGGCCCGTTCGGGCTCATCTGCTGATGGAACGCCGCAAACCAAGTTTTTTTGCGGCAGAGGACGCCTCGGCAGGCCGTAACGAAATCCGCGCGGCAGGCCGTAACGAAATCCGCTGGCAGGGCTAGAACTTGGCGCTGAAGGCGACGTCGAACACGTGGCCCTCGAACGTGTTCTCAGCACCGAACTCCTGATAGTACTTGACGACAAAGGTGAGCGCCTTCGTTGGGTCGGCGCTGGTCGTAAAGGTCACGATAGGTCCGGC
>DASWIR010000318.1:0-5990 GCA_036397575.1 Alteraurantiacibacter sp.
CACGCCGATCTATATCCATAATCGCGGCATCGCCTGGTCCAGCCCCGAAGCCATGGCCCGGATCGAGGCCGGCGAAGGCCTTGGCCCCGAGGAAACCTACTGCCGCATCACGCCGCGCTTCGAAGCGCCCGAGGGCCGGCATGACTGGCTCAATCGCACCATTTTCGTCGGCGCGGCGGAGCGGCGCGGCGCCTCCACCTTCTTCGATTATTATGCGGTGACCTGACCATGACAGCTGCCCTCAACCTCGCCGACCAGCTCGCGATCCGCGACGTCATTTCCCGCTACGCTTGGGCCCTCGACACGGGCGACGTGGATGGATTTGTCGCCTGCTTCTGCACCAACGGCGTTCTTGTATGGGATGCGTTCGAAACGCCCGACCGATGGCAAGGGCATGAAGCCCTGCGCCATTTCGCCTGCTTCTTCCGCGATCTTCCTACCTCGGCCGGGCGGCAGCATCATGTGACCAACACAGTCATCTCGGCGAGCGGGGATGGCGCCCGCGCCAAATCCTATGCCGCCGTCGCCCTGCGGCAAGGCGATGGCCCGCATCTGCTCCACGTGATGGGCTATTACGAAGACCGTTTTCGCCAGGAAAATGGCGAATGGCGCATTGCCGAACGGATCATTCGCGACTGGTCCGGGCCGGTGTTGAAGAATTTCGCCGGACAAAGCGGCGAGCGCGTGGCCCGGCCCCGGCCCGCGCCGCTGCAGGGCGCCCTGTACAAGCCCGAAGGCAGCTGAGAGGCCGCCCGGTCAGAAAGTGGACGTGGTTGCGCCGCCATCGATCACGAGGCTCTGGCCGGTGATGTAGTTGGCGAATTCGCTGCAGAACATCGCCACGAAGGCGCCGACATCGTCCGAATTGCCGAAACGCCCCGCGGCAATGCGCCAGTCCTTCACGAACTCGGCCACCTCGTCTTCATAGGTGATGCCCTTGGCTTCGGCCCGGGCGGTGAACAGCTCTTCCACGGTCGCTGTATGGTGCATGCCCGGAAGCAAATTGTTGATCACGACATTGTGCCGCGCGACCACCTTGGACACGGCAACAGTGTAGTTGACCAGCGCGGCGCGCGTCGAACCCGACAGCGCGCGGATTTCGCCGGGATATTTGGCCGCAACCGTGGCGATATTGACCACCCGGCCCCATTTGCGCTCGACCATCCCGTCGAGCACGCGGCGCATGAATTCCACCGGGGACAGCAGCGAGATGTCGATGGCTTCCCGCCACTGCTCGTCGCTGATCGCGCGGTAGTCGGGCGTCATGGGCGGCGGAGCGCAGGTGCCCACGAGAATGTCCGGCTCGGGACAGGCGGCCAGGATCCTTTCGCGTCCCTCGTCGCTCGAATGATCGGCACAGATCGGCGTGACATTGGCATCGGTGTGCCGGGCGATGTCCTCGCAGGCGCGCAGCAGGCGCTCCTCGCCGCGGGCGGAGACGAATACATCGACGCCTTCGCGCGCCAGCGCCAGGGCCGCCGATTTGCCCATCCCCGCGCTGCCGCCATTGACGATCGCCTTGCGCCCTCTGATTCCCAAATCCATGCCGGTCCTTAGAATTGTTCCGCTTGCGCCGCTCGCGTTCTTGCTGGCAAACCCGCGAAGACACAAGATGCAGGGGAGGCTTGCCTTTCGCATTCCGCTGCCAACGGCATCGGCCTGCAGGGAGCTTTTTGACCCGCACGGCGCACCTTCTTGACGGCGGAGCGATGACGGCTTGCAATTCGCACTCCGGCGACCCTTCTAGAACGGCTCTCATTCCAGATGCAGTGCGGCGCCGGAGGCAGAACATTGGACGACAGGCTATTTTCCCTCGCGGGCAAGACCGCCCTGGTAACCGGGGGGACCAGCGGTATCGGGCGCATGATCGCCGCCGGACTTGCCGAACGCGGCGTCAAGACCTTCATCACCGGACGCGACCAGGCTACCGCCGACAAGGTCGCAACCGAAATATCGGGCCCCGGCGAAGCAGTAGGCCTCGCCGCCGATTTTGCTGAGGAGAACGCTTCGCGTCGCCTCGCCGCAGCCCTGGGCGAACAAGCCGATGCGCTGCATTTGCTGGTCAACAGTGCAGGCACGATGGAAGCCAGCCCGATCGAAGAGACCGAACGCGCGGCCTGGGACGAGCTGATGGCGGTGAACCTCGCCGGGCCCTATTTCCTGGTCCAGGCGCTGCTGCCGCTGCTGCGCGCAGCCGGCACTGCGGCAGACCCGGCCAGGATCGTCAATCTGGGCTCTATCGGCGGGATGCACATCCCCAACTGGGAAGCCTATTGCTATGGCGCGTCGAAAGCTGCGATCCATCACCTGACTCGCGCCCTCGCCAAGCGCCTGGGGCGCGATCATATAACCGTAAACGCGGTTGCTCCCGGCCCCTTCCCCTCGCGGATGAACGACACTTCGACCGAGATGATCCAAAAGAGTATCGACACTTACATCCCGCTCAAGCGTGCAGGCGAACCGGATGATGCGGTGGGCGCTGTGGTGTTTCTTGCCTCGCGCGCCGGCGCCTATGTCAACGGCCATACGATCCCGCTCGACGGCGGATATATCGCCGCGCTTTGACCGTGAGCACTGCTACATCGCCAATGCGCCGGAGATCTTATCGGCCGAGCTTTTGAGCGCTTCAACCAACTTGGCCGGAGGCTCTGCCGGAATGAACTGGATCGAGTCCAGCGTTGAAAGCATACCGACCAGCTTTCCGCGATGATCGCGCACGGGTGCGCTGATCGCGTTGATGCCGAGCATATGCTGCTCGGGTGCGTCCGACCAACCTCGCTCGGCGATCAGTGCCAGCTCCTTACGTAAAACGCGTGGATCGGTGATCGTGTGAGACGTGAAGGCACCCAGCTTCCGCGCGGGCAGTTTTTCTCCCGTGGCCAGCAACTCGGCAAGATAGAGCTTGCCCGCGGCCGTGGCATGGAGCGGCATCGGCTCGTGAAGTTTGACCGCCACGCCGATCAGGCCGGATCCAGGCAGGCTGGCAATGATCGATACTCGATCGCCGTTCAGCTGCGAAAGGTTGATCGAATGATCGAGCTTGCGGTGAAGTTGCTGCATGATCGGCCGTGCCAGTTCGAGCAGACCTTCTTCCGCCGAGACGCCCACCATCCGCGCGAGCGCCATCAGCCGGGGCCCTGCCGAATAGCGTTCGCTGCTCTCGTCCTGCACCGCATAGCCGCAGGAAACGAGCGTGCGCAGGTGGCGGAAGGCGCGCGGCTTGGTGGTGCCAATTTCTCGTGCGATTTCGGTGACACCAAGGTCGCGATGACGGGCAAGCAACTCGATCACATCTATGGCAAGGCGCGCAGCCAGTACGCCTTCTTCACGCGTCGCTCCTTTCTCTCTCGATACGCGGCTCATCGGTCGGCCAATGCCATCGGTTCAGCACACATTGATTCCGGCCCCCGGTTACGCCCATGGTAAAGGTTCCACAGATCGTTTGAGCTGTCCATCACCTGGGTTGGCAGCCCGGCCGGAACGGCTTTCACATTAAATACGCGGATAGTCCTCGGCGTTCAGCACCCACCCCGCCATATCGGAAAAATCCTCGCGCGGGGGTGCGAATATGTCGACCAGCACATTGGTCGAAGGATCCGAAGGAGCGGAGGTGTGGATGACCCGGGGCGGGATCACGCACACGGAGGGCGCGGCGCACTTTTCATGCTCGTCATCGCGCCATTCGTGTTGGTTCGCGGTCCAGGGCCAGCGCAGATGGTGCATGTACCAGCCATCGAGAGCGAGCGAGCACTGCTCGAAATCATCGTGATGATGCGGCGAAAGCCTGGTCACATCGCGTGGGCCCTGCGGCGGGAAAACATTGACCATGAAGGTGGTGCAGCGGAAAATCTTGCCGAAGCGGCCTTCCTCGTCGGGCACGTCGAGACTGTAATTGCGGATGCGCCAGCCGCCACTGGGCTCCGGCCAAAGCTGGAATGGCGGTATCTGCGGATGCGGCCCAGGATATTTCTCGGGATTGGAGGCCTTTGCGACGACGTCTTCGGACTGGGTCGAAATCAGCCGCACGAGGCGGCCCGCCGCCTTGCAGGTTATCCTGCTGTCGCCTGGGGGAATCATGGTGATGGAGTAGCCGGGCACCTCGATCGCTTCGCCATTGGTTTCGACCGTGGCGGACATATCCGGGTCATGCAGCAGCAGGACATATTCGTCGACCTGCCCCTTGCGCTCGAACACCGCGCCTTGCTCGACTTCGGAATAGCAGACCACAAAGTTCTGCCCGCGCGTATACCAGCTACGGTCCTTCTCCCCCTCCTCCTGAGGAGGAGATTCGTAATAGCGATCATAGGTCGACGCGCCAAAAGCCGAAGCGGCATCCCCCGCCCCTCCCGCGGTGGAGAGGCGTGAGCGTGGATCATCGACTTCGTACATCTTCGGTCTCCCGGACGGGCATTGAACGCGTTTGAGGGAGGAGCCAGGGCACCGCCCTCTCGGCGTCCCAGCATCCCCCCTCATGACAATTCTGCTAAGGTTGGCGGAGTTCCGTAGGCAACGGCTTTCGGCAGCCATGCCGCGCGAGGAAAGAAACGCTTCCGCCAAAGGCAAGTCCGATTTGGACCGCTACGCACTCGTACCGAGCGTTGCCTCGACCGCGTTCGCAGCAGCCCGCCCAAACATTGTGGTGTCGTTGCTGACCATCACCAGCGAAAAACCCATATCGAGATAGGAACGCGCCTCTTCGGGTGAACCGGCCGCCGCACCCGAAGCGATGCCAGCCTCCCTGCTCGCGGCCAGGACCCGCGCGGTCAGCTCACGCACTTCAGGGTCCGCCGGACGCATCCCGCTGGAAAGAAACAGGTCGCCATGGCCAATGAAGATGCCGTTCACATGTTCGAGCGCAGCATAGCCCGCCGCTGCCTCCAGCGAGGCCCAATCTTCCAGCTGGATCATGCGCAGGCATTCATTGTCGCCGCGCGCGACATAGTCCTCCATCGCGCCCAAACCCCAACGTCCCGCGCGCGATGTTGTGCCGAGGCCGCGCTCCCCCTTCGGAGCAAAAACCATTCTGCGAGTGATCGCATCGGCCACTTCCGGGCTGCTAACGCGCGGTACGAGCAGACCGTCGGCTCCACCATCGAGCAACGGCTGGATCGTCATGCCAAGCTGATCGGGCATCCGGACCAGCGCCGCCATGCCCATGGCCTGCGCGCAAAACACCAGCTCATTGGCGCGCTCCAGCGAATGCGGGGCATGCTCCATGTCGATCACGACGAATTCGAACCCGGCATGGGCCAGAAGCTGCATCGTCTCGAGCGAGGGGATTTTCACCCAGGTACCGAGCAGGCCCCGTTCCGCTCGGCGCAAGTGACTGACCAAATCGTCCATGCCCTTGCCCCTAGTCGAAGCCCTTCTCACCCAGCCACGCGAACAGCAGCTTCGCCACTTCCTCATTGTTGAGGTCGGCGAAGGGTATGTGGGTATTCCCTTTCAGTCCGGCATCGGTCAGCCGCAGCATTTCCGCCTGACCGCCGCGCTCATTTACGATGTCCACGAACTGCTGCCCGAGCGCCTGGAAATTGTCCCAGCCATTGGAATGCGGGCCGCCGATATTATCGCCCCACACAAGCTGGATCGGGATCTTCGTCAGCCGTTCGAACTCTTCGTCGGAGACATAGACAGGGCCGAAGGGGCCCTCCGGCAGTTTCGGTTCCATGCTCTCGGGGAAGATGTATCCTGGATTTTCGTAAGCGACGATGCCTTTGACATTGTCGCTCTTGAGCCGGGTCAGCAGGGCACGGAACCCGCCCGCCGAATTGGTCAGCAGGACGGACGGGCCGATCCGGTCGATCGCCGCCGCTGCCGCATCGGTTTCCAGCTGCGCGTTGGCGACTGTGTCGAATTCCAGATAGCGGGCGCGGTTGGCTTGCTCCAGGGCAGCGGGATCGTCGGTCGGGAACTGGATTCCTGGATGAAACTCGCCGAAGCTGGGGCCCAGCCTCCAGGCGCCGAAATTGCCCTGGTCGCGGCCGACG
>DASWIR010000319.1:0-3447 GCA_036397575.1 Alteraurantiacibacter sp.
TGCCTGCCGCGGCATGACCCCCTCCTGCTTTGCGGGAGGGGGTCTCGCATTGCGCTGCGGAGATTATTCCGCTGCTACGGCTTCGAGCGGAAGGTTCGCGTCGGCGAATTCGCTGTCGTAGCGCGCGATCAGCTCGCGGTCGTCGATCTTCCAGGGGTGGAAGCCGGGCAGGAAGTAGCTGACCCAAGCAGGGAATATCCGGCGCAGTACGCCGGGCCGGCCCAGCAGATACCAAAAGAGCCGCCGCCCGCCTTCGCTGCGCGAAATCCCGTCCTGCTCCAGCAGGTCGAGCGTATCGCGGATGCGGTGGCGCAGGAAATCGCGCGTGACGAACAGCATGATCAGCGCTTTGACTTTCCAGCGCTTCCAGCGGCTCCAGTCGCGCGTCGCGTGAAGCCATGTGTCATAGGCGACGGCCTTGTGTTCGATCTCTTCCACGGCGTGCCAGCGCCATAATTGGACCTGCTCGACATCGGCCTCATGGAAGTGCTCCGGGTTACGCAGAAAATCATGCGCGAACATGGCGGTGAAATGCTCCAGCGCCATCGTCATGCATAGCCGTACAATCGGCTGCTGTTCGCTCGCTTCGCCAATCAATTCGCCAATGCGGCTTTCGATTTCCGTTGTGTCGTAGCCCGCAAGCTCGGCGGTCTTGTTGAACGCGACATGTTCCCGCGAATGGTTGACCTCCTGGCGGACGAAGGCGCGAATCTCGCCCTCCAGCCTGGATGGCACGCCCTCGCGATGCGCCTTCACCGCCTCGATGAAGAAGGCTTCACCGCGTGGAAATGTGAGGGAGAGCGCGTAAAACCAGCAGCTGGCGACCGGATCGTCGTTGAGCCACCAGCGCTTGGGCGCGGTATCGCGACCGAAGCGGCGGTCACGCACGGTGATCGCCAGATCGTCCGGAGTTGGGAGGGAATCGGTCAAAATGCTTGCCATGGTAAGCTCTCGGTGAAACCGTATAGCTGTGGGTGAGAGGATAGGTTTACTAACATCAATGTCAATAAGAAAGCGTCTACCGCCGGAGGAAAGTCGCCTTGCCGCGTTGGAAGCCGCGCGGCAATTGCTGATCGAAACCGGTCCACAAAGCGTCACGCTGAAAGCTGTGTCCGCGCGAATCGGGCGTACCCATGCGAATCTGCTCCATCATTTCGGGTCCGCCAGCGGCTTGCAGAAGGCGCTGGCGGGTTACCTGGCAGGCTCCGTGTGCGAGACGATCGTCGATGCAGTGCGTGCGACTCGTGCCGGGATCGGATCTCCGCGCGAAGTGGTCGATCTGACATTCGACGCTTTCGACAAGGAAGGGGGTGGCGCTCTGGCCAGCTGGATGCTCCTGTCGGGCAACGAAGATGCGCTCGATCCGATTGTGGAGACGATTCACGAGCTCGTGCACGAACTGGCGCCCGAGCATTGTCCCGACGAGCCATTGGTGATGCATCGCGATACGCTGATGCTGGTGTTGCTGGCACTGGGTGACGCGCTGATGGGCCAGCAGCTTACCCGCTCGCTCAGCCTGCCGCGCGAGCAAGCGCGCGACATGGCGGAAAAGATGCTGGCGGATTCGCTTGAACGGGTGGGCTGGAAGGACTCAGCCCAGGGCTGAGCGCAGCCATTCCGGTGTGTTCGCCGGGTCGATAGATTCTGCTCGCAAGTGATCGACCGCAAGACCGAGCGCAGGATGGGCGGCCTTGCGGCGCTTCTCCTCGGATCTGTCGAGCGGAACCACCACCAGCCGGCGATTGACCTTCTGCCGCCAGTTCATCCGCGCGGTATTTTCCTGGCCGACGTAGCATCCCTTTTCGAAGCTCACTCCATTGAGCTCGGCGGCGTTGGTCTCCAGCCAGAGAATGTCCCCCAGCTCGGCGCGGCCTTCAGGCACACCGAGATGCAGCCTGTGCGCGAGCCATGCTTCGTCAGTCGATTCATCGTCGGGCGAAGTCTTTGCAATCCAGCGCTGGCCGAGGCCGGGCAGCCGCGGATCGGGCGCTCTGCCGTCTTCCATCGCGGCTTGCCAATAGACGCCGAGCGAATCGTCGCGCTCGATGCCGATCTTGCGGCGCAGGCGATAGAGCGAAAGGCGCTTGATAAGATCGTCCGCGGCAACTGCCTCGCAATCGAGTAGTAATTCGCCTTCGCCGCCAGGCCACACGATCATATCGAACATGGCTTTACCCTGCGCGCTCAGCAGCCCCGCATAGGCGGGCAGGGCGCCTGTCACATCGTTCGTTACCAGCCCCTGCAGGAAGCCCGCGACGTCTTCATCGGATCCTTGTGGGGAAAGGCGGATCACGGCGCGGGAAAAGAGGCGGGGGGCGGGCATGGGGTGAAAGTGGCGGTGCGGCGGCGAGAATCAAGCTCCGGTCGCTCAATCGACCTCGATCCAGCTATCGAAAGTTGCTGCCTGGCCGTGAATTGCCCCTGCTCTGTCGGTGAGGTTCCACACTGTTGCCCGGTCGATGCGGAAGCGCTGCCCGGTGGCCGATACTCGGGTGCCTGAATAATCCTCTGTAAAGCCGTTCTGAGCGACGCTTGCCAACAGGCGGGCTCGTTCCTCGCGGCGGAGGGGCTCCGCGGAAAGCCGCGAGGGCATGCGGATGAAATCCTCCGCCGCCACTTCGAACAGGCTGAGCGCGGCGCGATTGCCGTAGAAGAAGAGCGGATCGCTTTCCGTTCCGTGGGCCAGCACCACCGCGGGCAGGTTCCACATTGCTTCGGCAATGTCGCCGTCAGCCGGCACCAGTTCGCGCCCGGTCAGCCGCAAATGCGACGCGGCGATCAGCGCGATCCGTTCTCCCGCGTGGCTCTCGATAATCGCTCGCCTATCCATCGCTTCGCCCCCTGTCCCATCGCGCCGCTCTATGGCAAGGGGCGTTGCGATGACCGAAAGCCTCACCATTCGCCGCCCCGATGATTGGCATGTGCATTTGCGTGATGGCGCAATGCTCGAAGCAGTGGTCGGCCATACGGCGCGGCAATTCGCCCGCGCGATCGTGATGCCCAACCTATCGCCGCCGGTGATAACGGCGAAAGGCGCTGCGGCCTATCGCGAACGTATCATGGCAACTCTGCCCGAAGGCGCGGATTTCACCCCGCTGATGACCGCCTATCTCACCGACAGTACGGACCCGGGCGATATCGCGACTGGCTTTGCCGATGGCGTGTTTACCGCAGCCAAGCTCTATCCGGCGGGCGCGACGACCAATTCGGCGAGCGGCGTTACCGATATCGCCAATATCCGCCGCGTGCTCGAGAAGATGGCCGGAATCGGTATGGTGCTGTGCGTCCATGGCGAAGTGGCGGATGCCGAGATCGACATTTTCGACCGCGAGGCCGTGTTTATCGATCGGATTCTCGAGCCGCTGTCGCGCGAGCTGCCGGAGCTTAAGATCGCATTCGAGCATGTCACCACGCGCCAGGCGGTGGAGTTCGTCGAAAGTGCGGGCG
>DASWIR010000320.1:0-5004 GCA_036397575.1 Alteraurantiacibacter sp.
GAAGCGCTGGATGAAATCCGAATATTGGCCGTTGCGCCGCCTGGCGAGCCAGAATGCCATGCTTTTTGTCCTTTAAAGTCGTCATTGCGAGCCTCCCGAAGGGAGGTGCGGCAATCCAGGGCCGGCAAGCGGCAGAGCTGGATTGCTTCGCTCCGCTCGCAATGACGATCCTCTCCAACATCAGGAGCAGTACAATGGCATTCTGGCTCGCCAGACGGCGCAACGGCCAATATTCGGATTTCATCCAGCGCTTCGATCCTCGCTTCTGGACGGTGGATTTCCCGCGCCCGATGATGGCTTCGCTGGTCACAACAGGACCGGATTCGCTCAGGATCGAGGCGGAATTCCATCATCGCGGCGAGCTTGCCGGGGCGATCTGGGAGAGCGAGGACCGGCTCGACCATCCGCTGCTCGCCTATGATACGAACCGCGATTATTCGCGCACCGTTCTGAGCTTTCGCTGGCGCTCGGGAGGGATCATCCCGCTCGACCAGCTCAATGGCCCGACGCTGACCATCGAGGGCCGCGACATGGCGGGCGATCCGCATATCTGGCTGGTTCGGCTGTGGAACTATGCCACAGGCACGGGAGAGGATGCCGAAATCGTGTTGCCCTTCTCCGCCCTGGCAGGCGGGTGGGACATCGAGACCGATCCCGACCCGGTGCATCCCGCGGATATCGACCGGATGTTCATCTCGCTCGCCCCGCCGGGCTATGTCCACGATGACGAGGCGCCGCTGCCTGCGCGGATCGACGGTTGGTGCGAACTGACCGGCATTCAGTGCCAGGGCCATCACGCCATGCTGGAGATCGGCGAGGTGATTGTGCCGCCGCACGATATCCGCATGGCGACGGCCTATGACGACAGCTACAATCAGGCCCCGGCGCGGCTCCTGCGCTCGATCCGGCAGCTCGGTTACCGGGAAAGGATCGTCCATTATCTCGGGATGAGCCATTTCATGCGGCTGGTGCCGGATGGCGGCGGGCTGCAAGTGGATGTGAGCGGCACGATTTGCGGACCCGCGGCAAGCTGGCACGCCGATTTCTTCGCGCGCTGCGCGTTGCAGGGCTATAGGCCCATCGCCTCGCTCTCATATGAGCTTTTCGCCGAATATTGCCCCGATGCGTGGCAGCAGCGCGCACATGACGGAGAGGCGGCGCGCACCGGGTGGGACCCGCCATCAGCACTGCTTTCGCCCGCCAATGAAGCGGCGATGGGCTGGCTGCAGGCGGTCGCCGCCAATTTCGTCGCGCTGATGAAGTCCGCGGGCTTGGAAGTACAGTTCCAGATCGGCGAGCCGTGGTGGTGGACCATCGGCGATGGACGCATCTGCCTTTACGACGATGCGGCAGTGGCTGCATTGGGCGGCGATCCGCCCGCCATTGGCGACATGCGCGCGGAGCTGTCGCCCGAACAACTCGGGCTGCTGGACGATGCCGGGGCTTTGCTGGCGCAATCGACCGCAGCGCTGACCGATGCGGTGCGGGCCGCTGCCAGTCCCGAACCGGCAATTGTTCATTTGCTCGCCTTCACTCCAACGATCCTCGATCCCGCCATGCCCGCTCTGGTCCGCGCCAACATGCCTGAGGGCTGGGCGCATCCGGCCTTCGAGCGGTTGCAGATCGAGGATTACGACTGGCTGACCAGCGGAGCGCAAGCACTGCGCCGAAGCGGCTACGAGTTCGTACGGCAGCGGCTTGGATATCCGGCGGACAAACAGGACTATATTTCTGGCTTCGTGCTCTCGCAGGGCCTCGCCAATCCCTACTGGCCGGCGATCGACGCCGGGCTGGAAGAAGCCGCCGCACGCGGCATTGTAGAACGCTTCGTCTGGGCGCTGCCGCAGGTCGCGCGCGACGGATACACGCGGCTGCCATCGCCGCAGGAGAACGACATGCAGGCATTCGACGATGTGCTTTACCCGCTGGCCCTGGGGCGCGATGCGGCGGTGAGCCCTGAATTCTCGACTTCGGTCACAGTGACGGCATCGGGGCATGAGCGGCGTTCTACGCTCTGGTCGGACGCGCGCATGCGCTACGATGTTGGGCCGGGCGTCCGCTCGGAGGAGGAACTGGGCATACTGATCGCCTTTTTCCGCGGACGGCGCGGGGCAGCGCGCGGTTTCCGCCTCATCGACCCATACGACTTCAGCTCCAACGGCATGTCGGGCACCCCAACCATGCTCGACCAGCTGATCGGCGCAGGTGACGGCCTTACGGCCAACTTCCGGCTGGTGAAGAACTATGGCGACATTGCCGATCCGCAGATCCGTCCGATCACTCGCCCACGCGAGGATACGGTCCGGGTCAGCGTCGATGGCATCGAAGCGGATGGCTGGGCGCTGGGTGAAGGGGGCTGGGTCCATCTCAACCACGCTCCCCCGGAGGGTGCGGCGGTGCGGGCGGGCTTTCTGTTCGACGTTCCCGTGCGCTTCGCCGAAGACAGGCTGGATGTGAACGGGGCCAATTTCGCCGCAGGCGAGGCGCCCAGCGTGCCGCTCATCGAAATCCGCGAGGCCGCATGAGCCGGGTCTATTTTCGCAGCGAGCTGGAGCCGGTCGCAACCTTCTGGCGGATCGAGCGGCAGGATGGAATCGCTCTCGGTTTCACCAGCCACAATCGCGACCTTTGGTTCGATGGGCTGCTGCACCGGGCCGCGCCCGGCATGCTGCCATCGGCGATCCGCCGCGATTCCTCGCTCAGCGCCGACAGCGCAGAGGTCTCCGGCGCCCTGACACACGATGCGATCACCGCAAGCGATCTCGAGACCGGGCGCTATGACGGCGCGCGCATCGCCATCGGCCTGGTCGACTGGGAGACACTCGATCACGACACGCTTTATCGCGGCGAGGTCGGCGCGATCGGCAACGATGCGGGAAGCTTTGCCGCCGAGCTTCGTTCCGCCAAGTCGGCGCTGGGCGAAGACCATGTTCCGCGCACCAGCCCAACCTGCCGCGCCCGGTTCTGCGGGCATGGCTGTTCACTCAGCGCTGCCAGATTCACTCACGAGGCAAGCATCGCAAGCATCGACTTCACCGACAACCGGGTGATCTTCGCCGGCGGTCCAAGCGCTGCCGACATGCTCGACGGGCATTTGCGCTGGCTCGATGGGCCGCTGGCAGGCGTCAGGATGGAAGTGGTCGGCGTGGAAGAATCAGCGCTCGAACTCGATCAGATGCTCGACCATGGCCTGCAGGCGGGGATGCGTGCACTGCTGCGCGAGGGTTGCAACCATACTCTTGATACCTGTGCCAGTAGATTTGCCAATTCGGTTAATTTCCAGGGCGAACCGTTCCTTCCTGGTAACGACCTTCTGGCGCGCTATCCCGTACCGTCCGCACCAGCGGCGTCATGAGCAAGGTGGGAGATGCGCTGGCCAGAGCCGCACTGGAACTTGCCGGTACCCGCTTTCTCTTGCGCGGCCGCGACCCGGCAACCGGGCTGGACTGTGTCGGACTGGTGGCCTGTGCGCTGGAGGCAGCGGGACGCAGGGCCGCACTGCCGCACGATTATGCGATCCGCAATCGCTCGGTAGCTCATCTGTTGCATTTTGCCCGCGATGCCGGTTTCGGCGAAGCCGCGGGCGCGATCGCAGCAGGCGACCTGCTGCTCGTGCGAACGGCGCCCGCTCAGTACCATCTGCTCATTGCCGCCCCGCCCAACGGTTTCGTCCATGCCCATGCGGGTCTGCGGCGCGTGGCGATAACGCCAGGCCCGCTGCCCTGGCCGATCGAGCGCCGCTGGCGACTCACCGATTCCTCCGAGGAACATGACTGATGGCTACACTGGTTCTTTCCGCAGTCGGCACGGCCATAGGAGGCCCGATCGGAGGCGCGATCGGCGCGCTCGCCGGCCAACAGCTCGACCGCGCGATATTTTCCGGCGGCGGCCGCGAAGGCCCGCGGCTTAAGGAACTGCGTGTCACAACTTCGAGCTATGGCGCCGCCATCGCCCGCAACTATGGACGGCTGCGGATTCCCGGCACAATCATCTGGGCGACGGACCTCGTCGAAAACAGCGAGACGAGTGGCGGCAAGTCCAGCCCTTCGACCACGACCTACACTTATTCCGTTTCCTTCGCCGTGGCGCTATCCAGTCGCCCGGTCGAAACGCTGGGTCGGATCTGGGCCGACGGCAATCTGCTGCGCGGCGCGGCGGGCGATCTCAAGACCGGCGGCACGCTACGCTTCTACGACGGACATGGGGACCAGCCGGTCGACCCGCTGCTCGCCTCGGCGGAGGGCGCGGCCTGCCCGGCATTCCGTGGCACGGCCTATGCGGTGTTCGAGGACCTGCAGCTGTCCGATTTCGGCAATCGCATCCCGGCACTTACATTCGAGATCATCGCCGATCATGGCGAGATATATCTGGCGCATTTGCTCGACCAGTTCGGCGAAAGCGCTGCCGGCGACATCCCGCTGACCGGCCTCATGGGCTTCGCCAATGAAGGCGGCCAGATGGCTGATTCCATTGCCGCAATCGGCAGCCTCTATCCGCTGGCCTGCGATACGAGCGGCGAGACAGTCGAGTTCCTCCCTGCTGACAGGCTACCGGCCATTGTCCCACTGCTGCCCGAAGCGGTGGCGGCGAGCGACGGCGAGAGCTTCGGCCATGCAAGCGGCATCCGCCGCCAGCGCGAGGCCGGAGCCAGAGATCGGCCGGATGCGGTGCGCTATTACGATGTCGATCGCGACTTTCAGCCCGGCCTGCAGCGCGCGGAAGGGCGTGCGGCAGAAGGCCGGACACGAACCGTCGAATTTCCCGGATCGCTGGCGGCAAACGACGCGCGCTCTCTGATCAATCGCGCAGCCGAGCGCGCTGGAGCGGCACGCGACGCAATCTCCTACCGGATTGCCGAGGTGGATCCGGCCCTGCGCCCCGGCTCCATCGTTCGCGTGCCGCGCCTTGCGGGCTACTGGCGCATAGACGGCTGGGAATGGCGCGAGAACGGGATAGAGCTGGAACTCAATCGCTTGCCGCGCGGGCCGGTCAGAGAACTCGGCG
>DASWIR010000321.1:0-10356 GCA_036397575.1 Alteraurantiacibacter sp.
ATTCCGTGGCAAGACTTTTTCGACCGCACCAGCCACGTCGAAAGAACGTTAAGCGAAGACCCCGCGCTCTTCTACGCGCAGATGGATTTCGAAACGCGCGATCGATATCGCCGTGCGGTCGAAGAAATCGCCCACGACAGCGATTCGGCCGAAGGCGAAGTGGCGACCAGGATCGTCGAGAAGGCCCGGGCGTCCGCAGTTCGAGCCGCCGCGCATCATGTCGGGCACTGGCTGATAGATGTGGGTCGCAGTGCAGTCGAAAAGGAGTTTCGGGCTCGCATCTCTGCACGCACCAGGCTTCGGCGGCTGGTCCTCGCGAAGCCGGGCGCATTCTACGCTTTGGCGATGACGATTATGGGCATCGCTGCCTTTATCCTTCCAGCCTTGTACCTGATCGCGGTCGGTGCCGGCCCGTTGGGTTGGATTGCCGGGTTACTGCTCACGCAAATTCCGGCTTCGGTTCTGTCGACCGCCTTGGTCAATTGGACGATCACACACCTCCTGCCGCCGCGGATACTGCCCAAGCTCGACTGCAGCGAAGGGCTGCCGAGCGATGCGAAGACTGTCATAGTGGTGCCGGTTGTCGTGGGCGGAGTGAAGGAAGCTTCGGCTTTACTCGAACAGCTTGAAACCCATTGGCTCGCGAACAACGACCCGATGCTGCAGGTTGCCCTGCTGGCCGATCTCGCCGACGCTCAGGAAGAGTATACGCCGAGCGATCCGGAGATCGAAGACGTGCTGGAGTTCGGCGCGCGCGACCTCAACCGCCGCCACGGTACGAATGGCCACGGGCCATTTCACCTGCTGCTGCGGCCGCGGCTCTACAACGAGGCGCAAGGCTGCTGGATGGCGTGGGAACGTAAGCGCGGCAAGCTTGAGCAGTTCAACCGCCTGCTGGTCGAAGGCGACGATACGCCCTTCTCGCGCCATGTCGGCAATCGGCAGGCGCTCAAAGGCGTGCGCTTCATCATCGCCGTAGACGCCGACACGATGCTACCCTCGGGTTCGGTGGCCCGTCTGGTCGGAACGCTCGCCCATCCGCTCAATCGCGCGCAGGTCGATCCGGCGACAGGCCGCATCGTCGCTGGATACTCCGTGATTCAGCCGCGGACGGAGATCTCTCCCCAAAGTGGCTCGCGCACGTTGTTCGCCCGCCTGTTCACTGGCGACACCGCGATCGATATCTATAGCCGGGCGGTCTCCGATGTGTATCAGGACCTGTTCGGCGAGGGCATCTTCGTCGGCAAAGGCATCTACGATGTGCACGCGTTTCACGCGAGCGTCGACGGCCGAGTGCCGGAGAACTGCATTCTCAGCCACGACTTGTTGGAAGGGGCGCTCGGCCGCGCCGCGCTGGCGACCGACATCGTGCTCTACGAGGGCTTTCCTGCGAGCTATCCGGAATTCGCCCGCCGCATGCATCGCTGGATCAGAGGCGATTGGCAGCTGCTCCCATGGCTCGGCCGAACGGTGCCCGGTGCCCACGGCGAGCGGCTGCCGAACCACATCTCGGGGATCGATCGCTGGAAGCTGATCGACAATTTGCGCCGCAGCCTGGTGCCACCAGCGTCGGTGCTCCTGGCGCTCGCTGGCTGGCTGGTGCTGCCGGGCAATCCGTGGTTCTGGACCGCGCTGGTGGTCTTCGTCCCCGGGGCCCAGCTGTTTACCGATCTTGTGAGCGGCGTTGCCCGTGGACGCCGCCGCGGCGCCACCTACGGATTTCTCTCGCGTCTCTCTGACCAGATCGGACGCTGGGCACTGACGCTTGTCTACATGCTCTATGAGGCGCTGCTGTCGCTGCACGCCATCGCGGTCACGCTGTGGCGCAGCTTCGTAAGTCACCGCATGATGCTCGAATGGACCGCCGCCGCCCATGTCGCGGCACGGATGCGCGAGCAGCATTCCCGCAGCGGCGTCTGGGCACAAATGTGGACGGCGTCGGCGCTTGCGCTTGCGATCAGCGTCGGCGTGGCAGTGTTGAAGCCCTCAGCACTCGTTGCGGCACTGCCGCTGCTTCTGTTGTGGGTGATTGCCCCCGAAATCACGCTGCGCATCGGACGCCGGCGCCCGAGCCAAATCGAACCGCTTTCCGACAGCGACACGACCTTCCTGCGCCTGCTTGCACGCAAGACCTGGTTTTATTTCGAGACCTTCGTCGGTCCCGAAGACAACTGGCTGCCGCCGGACAATTATCAGGGCGAGCCGCATGAGGAGATTGCCCACCGTACCTCGCCGACCAACATCGGCATGCTGCTGCTATCGGCCGCGACAGCCTGGGACCTAGGCTACATCGGGCGGGCAGAGCTCGCCGCGCGCACACGTAACCTGTTCGACAGCCTCGGCCGGCTGGAGCGCTATCGCGGGCACTTCTACAACTGGTACGACACACGGCACCTTGCGCCGCTTGAGCCGCGCTACGTCTCCACCGTGGACAGTGGCAACCTCGCTGTCGGCCTGATCGCCTGTGCCGAAGCGTTGCGCGAGGCGTCCGCATCGCAAGGGCTGGAACTTGCCCGCTGGCAGGGCCTGCGCGACGGCATCGATCTGGTGCGGGAAGCTGCGCAGGAACCGCTCGCCGACGGGAGCTCTTTCGTCGAGCAGCTAACGGTCATCCGAGCGACGCTTTGCAATGTGGAGATGGAGCCGGTCAACTGGCGCCGCGCTCTCGATACGCTGTGCGACACGCAACTGCCGGCGCTTGAGGCCGAAGCGGCGTCCATGGTCGAACGGGTCGGCCCGGAGGCCGCCGTTTCCACGGTCGACCTTGTCGCCTGGCTCGAACGCATACGGTACCAGGCATTCGCCATGCGGCACGATCTCGATCTTGCGCAGGCGTCCGTCGCCGAGGAGTTGATGGCGCTCGCAAACGAGGCGGTGGCGCTCGCCTGGTCGATGGATTTCACGCCGCTCTACGATGCGGAGAGGCGGATGTTCCATATCGGCCATAATGTCAGCGCAAGCCGCATCGACCCGCACCACTACGACCTCCTGGCATCGGAGGCACGGCTCGCGAGCTTTTTCGCCATCGCCAAGCGCGACGTGCCTGTCGAGCACTGGTTTCATCTCGAGCGGCCGGTGCGAAAGGTCTCTGGGGGGCTGACGCTGATCTCCTGGAGCGGCTCGATGTTCGAGTACCTGATGCCGCGCCTGTTGCTGCGTAGCCCTGCTGAGACGCTGCTCGGCGAAAGCGAGCGCCTCGCCGCCGGCCTGCAGCGGCGGCACGGGCAAGCCCAGGGTATCCCATGGGGCGTCTCCGAATCCGCTTATGCTGCCCGCGATCCCGAACATCGCTACCGCTATCAGGCCTTCGGTGTTCCAGGCCTCGGTCTTCGCCGCGGACTCGCGCGCGACATGGTGGTTGCGCCCTATGCCTCGGCTTTGGCGCTCGCGGTTGCGCCGGCGGCTGCGGTGGCCAACCTCAGGCGCATTGCGCGGCTCGGTGCAGGCGGGCGTTACGGGTTGTTCGAGGCTCTCGATTTTACCCGTGAGCGCCGTCCTGGAAACGGAGAGTTCGCGCCGGTAAACGCTTTCATGGCGCATCATCAGGGGATGCTGCTGTGCGCGATCGGCAATGCCCTGCTGGAGGACCGACTGGTCGAGCGCTTCGCACGCGACCCGCAGGTGCGGCTCGTTTCGCTGCTGTTGAGCGAGCGCATACCGCGCGAGATTCCGCCCGAGAGTGAGCGGCTCGAGGAACTCGACCGCAGCGGGGTTTCCGCGATGCCGATCCATCTCCCCGGGGCATGGGAGCCGGCGATCGCGCCGTTCCCGCAAGTTCACCTCCTTGGGAACGGACGGCTGTCGAGCTGGATTTCGGAGGCGGGTGGCGGCGGCCTGCGCTGGCATGGTCATTCGCTCACGCGCTTCGTTCCGGACGCAGTACGCGATGCCGATGGCGCGTGGCTCTACGTCCGTGACGAAGAGAGCCGCGAATTGTGGTCGGCGACGAGGCAACCGACCTGTGCCCCGGCCGACGAAAGCCATGCCATCTTCCATCCGCACATGGTTGAGTTTCACCGTCGCGACCATGGTATCGACCTCAGGCTGGAAGTCGCGGTCAGCGCCGATGACGATCTCGAGATTCGCCGATTTTCGGTGGCCAACGAAAGCGACCGCGTACGCAAGCTTCGTCTTACCAGCTATGCCGAGATAGCACTTGCGCCGCCGCTCGAAGACGAACGCCATCCCGCATTCAGCAAGCTGTTCGTTGGCAGCAGATACGTTCCGCAATTCGGGGGCCTGCTGTTCACGAGGCGACCCCGCAGTCCGCAGGAAACACCGCCCGTCCTGCTGCAATTTGTCATCGGCAGCGACGGAAGGATCGACGGGCTCGGCTACGAAACCGACCGCCGCGCCTTCATCGGCCGCGGCCAGACGCTGCAGGATCCGGCTGGTGCCGCATCCCTGCTAGGCGGCAGCATAGGCTGGACGCTCGATGCGGTATCGGCATTGCAGATTCCCATCGAGTTCGCACCCGGCGCGCGGCAGGAATTCTGCATCGTTACCGTCGCTGCGGCTACGCCCGCCGCAGTGTACGAGATCGCCGAACGCCATGCGACGCTGTCATCGGTCGAGTGGCTGCTTGCCGACGCTGCCGCCGAGGCGGGGCGGACGATCGCCCGATGCCGAATCGAGCCTTCTCTTATGCCGGACATCCAATGTCTCGGTTCGCTGATGGTGCATCCGCATGGGGCGCTGCGCACGTGGCCCGCCAGCGTTCGCACGAACAGCCTCGGGCAGTCGGGACTTTGGGGGATGGCGATCTCGGGCGATCTGCCGATCCTGCTTCTGCGGACGGAATCCGGAGAGAGCGCATTGCTGCGCGAGTTGGCCTGCGCGCATCAGCTGTGGCGCCGGCATGGCCTCGAAGTCGATCTGGTCATTCTGCAGAACGGTGGATCGGCCTATCTCGAACCGATGCGGGAAGAGATCGGCGGCTTGCTGCGCGAGCTCGGTGCCAGCGAGCTTCTGGGCCGCAAAGGCGGTGTGCATCTGCTGTTCGCCGATCAGATCGGAAACGACCAGGTGCGGCTGCTTGAGGCGATGGCATGGTCGGTGTTCGACGAGACCGCGGGCACATTGCCCGAGCAGATGGCCGGAGCAAGGAAGATCGGCTTCGAGTTGCCACCTTTCATTGCCTCGATGCCGCAGGAATACGAGCGGCAGGACGCGCTCGAACGCCCCGATGACCTGCTGTTCGATAACGGCATCGGCGGCTTCACGTCCGACGGACGCGAATATCTGATCCATCTCCAGCCCGGGGAGACGACGCCCGCGCCGTGGGTGAACGTGCTCGCCAACGACGATTTCGGCACGCTGGTGAGCGAGGCGGGCGGCGGTTTCAGCTGGTCGATCAACAGTGGCGAGAACCGCCTGACGCAATGGACCAACGATCCCGTCGCCGACCGGCCGGCCGAGACGCTCTATCTCCGGGATGAAGAAGACGCCGCTATCTGGACGGTCACTCCTTCGCCCACCGGCATGGAGGCGACCTGCCAGGTTCGTCATGGCGCCGGCTACAGCGAATGGCGGCAGCATTCGCACGGTCTCGAGCAGCGTATGCGAGTGTTGGTTCCAACCGACGCGCCGGTGAAGCTGGTTAAGCTGATGCTGCACAATCCGGGCGCGCGCCACCGTCGCATAACAGCGACTTACTACGCCGAGTGGTTGCTCGGCTCCCTGCCGGGAATGGCCCGACGCCACGTCCATTGCGATTTCGATGAGGTCGCGCAGGCAATCCTTGCGAGCAATCCGTGGAACGCCGAGTTCGGTGATCGCGTGGCGTTTCTCACCGCGAGTCAGTCGAGCCACGGCTTCACCACCGACCGGCAGGAATTTCTCGGCCGCGAAGGCGGCTCGGCCCTCCCTGCCGGTCTTCTGCGCTGGGGCCTTTCCGGCCGCCTGACCGCGGGTGAAGACGCTTGCGGGGCCTATCAGATTCACATCGACCTGCCGCCCGGTGCGAGCGCCGAGGTGGTGTTTGCGCTCGGCCAGGGAGCGAACCGGACAGAAGCGAGTGCGCTCGCCGCGCATTGGCGTGCGGCGAGTGCATTCGACAGTGCGGAAGCCGCAATCGCCAGCCACTGGGACGAACTGCTTGGCTCGGTCGAGGTGCGCACGCCGGATCCGGCGTTTGATCTGATGCTAAACCGATGGCTGCTCTATCAGAGCCTGTCGTCGCGCATCCTTGGCCGGACGGGGTTCTATCAGGCGAGCGGTGCCTACGGCTTCCGCGACCAGCTTCAGGACGTGCTGGCATTCCTGATCGCCGATCCCGCTCGCGTCCGTGCGCATATTCTGAGATGTGCGGCGCACCAGTTTGAAGAAGGTGACGTGATGCACTGGTGGCATCCACCGTCAAGCCGCGGTGTGCGCACGCGCTGTTCGGACGATCTGCTGTGGTTGCCGTACGCCGTCGGCACTTATGTCGAAGCGACCGGCGACCTTGGCATTCTCGAAGAGGAGGTGCCCTTCCGGCAAGCGCCGCCGCTAAGCGAGCATGAGGCGGACAGATACGCCTCGTTCGAAACCGGTCCGCCCGCCGCGCTGATCGAGCATTGCGACCGCGCCATGGAACATATGGCCCTGGGTGCGCATGGGCTGCCTCTGATCGGCGGCGGCGACTGGAACGACGGCATGGACCGGGTTGGCCACGAGGGTCGCGGTGAAAGCGTCTGGCTCGCTTGGTTCGCTGCAGTCACGGCGGACTTGCTCGCCGATCTCCATGAGCGGTTGGGGCGACCGAGCAACGCATATCGCTGGCGCGACAGGGCCGCGGAGCTGCGCGCCGCCGCCGAGAATGCCGGGTGGGACGGCGGCTGGTATCGCCGCGCATATGATGATGACGGCCGTTCGCTCGGCTCTATCTCCGACAAGGAATGCCGCATTGATTCTATCTCGCAGTCGTGGGCCGTTTTCGCGGGAGCCGACCCCGAACGGATCGCGGCAGCTCTTGGCGCGGCGGGGGAAGAGTTGATCGATCCGGACGCCGGGCTGGTCCGCCTGCTCTGGCCGCCGTTCGATCGGACACTTCGCGATCCTGGTTACATCAAGGCCTATCCGCCCGGCGTGCGCGAGAATGGCGGACAATATGCCCACGCCGCCGCGTGGCTCGGCCTCGCCTATGCCAAGGCCGCCCAAGGCGATAACGCGAAGCGTGTCTTCGATATGCTCAATCCGATCAGGCGTGCCGATAATGAGGAAGCGGCCGCGCACTACCGTCTTGAGCCATACGCGATAGCCGGAGACGTTTGCACTGTGGGGCCGCTGCGCGGGCAGGGCGGCTGGAGTTGGTACACCGGCGCGGCCGCCTGGACCCAGCGTTTGGGCGTGGAAGGTATTCTCGGCCTCACCTTGCGCGACGGACGCCTGCACGTCGATCCGTGCCTGCCGAAAGACTGGGGCGTGTGCGAGGCGACCATTAGGCGGGACGGGGCAGCAATAGAGCTGCGGATCGAAGACCCGGCAAATCTGGGCCACAGCGCTGAGGTCGACATCACCGTCGATGGCGGGATGCACGAAGGACGGGACATCGCCTTCCCAGCGTCAGGTGCCGTGAGGCGAGTGACGGTTCGAGTGATCGCAAAGCCAACGTCTGCCTGAAAGGCTTTCAGCGGGGTCATTAGACTAGGTCCAGTTCATTATCCAAATCTGACCGATCCGTTGTTTGTAGCGTCGCTGGTTAGAAAAGCGGCAGGGTGCGGGACCGGCTAAGAGTCTTCGCCCTCCCGTTTGCGACATACGCTCCGCATCGCTGGTCAAGCATCTGGCTGTGCTATTTCCTTTTCGATCGTTTTGCCGCCGCGGCGATCGCTTCGGTCGCCGGGTTGCCAAGCGATAGCTGGCGTCCGTCGGGAAAGGTGATCTCCGCGGCGCTCGCACGGGTGTCCCCATCGTGAGAGGCGAAGCCATCCACCTTGATTCGGGTTCCGGCGGGAAGCGAATTGCGGTTCCATCCACGGCGCAGCAGCGTGCTCGGTGCGCCGCCTTCAACACGCCATACGACCTTCTTGTTGGTCTTCGGATCGACGGTGTCGATATGGATCCATGAATGCGGGTTTACCCATTCGAACCGGATCACCTTGCCTTCTATCGTCAGCGGCTTGCTGGCGTCGAATTCCACCGAAAAGGAATGATGCGCCCAAGCGATCGTCCCGAGGGATGCCGCCAGCGCGACGCCGGTTGCGCCAGACAGAACACCTAACCTTGCAGACATAGATATTCTCCCGATTGCCCCGTGCAGGTTGTCCCTTTTTGCGAGGCGTCAACACCAGACAGGATGGCTGTCTATGCCGTGTCGGAATGCGGCACATTGATCTGCATCAACCGTCCGAGAGCAACGAAATTCGGGCCAGTTTGATCGCCGTCAATGTCGCGTCACGCGCATCGGCTCAGGGCGAATGACATTGAGTGTTCCAAGGGAAGGGAAAACTCCATGGACAGGGTAATTGCGCGTACCGGCATCTGGTACGCCATATTGATGCTCGCCTTTATGGGCGCAGCTTTTGCAAAGGACAGCGGCTTCGCGCTGCACATGGCGATCATCGCCGTCGCCGCGCTGATTGCGATCTGGGGCGTTGGTCACAATACCGATTTTGCGGCAATCGCCGAGGGCAAGCCGGTACCGCTGCCCGACCGGTCGAAATATGACGACGCGCCCATTCGCTGGGGCGTGATCGCCACCGTATTCTGGGGCATTGCCGGGTTTCTCGCCGGATTAATGATCGCGCTCCAGCTGGCCTTTCCGCAGCTCAATATCGAGCCATGGTTCAATTTCGGCCGGCTGAGGCCGCTACACACCTCGGCCGTCATCTTTGCTTTCGGAGGCAATGCGCTGATCGCTTCGTCGTTCTACGTGGTGCAGCGCACTTGCCGGGCGAGGCTTGCCTTCCCTGGCCTCGCCCGTTTCGTTTTCTGGGGCTACCAGCTCTTCATCGTTCTGGCTGCGACCGGCTACCTTTTCGGCATTACCCAGTCGAAGGAATATGCCGAGCCCGAATGGTATGTGGACTGGTGGCTTACCATCGTATGGGTCGCCTACCTCGCCGTGTTCGTGGGCACGATCGTGAGGCGCAACGAGCCGCATATCTACGTTGCCAACTGGTTCTATCTCGCTTTCATCATCACCGTGGCGATGCTTCATGTCGTCAACAATCTCGACATGCCCGTCAGCTTCCTCGGATCGAAGAGCTACCCGCTCTTTGCCGGAGTCCAGGGCGCATTGGTGCAATGGTGGTACGGCCACAATGCGGTGGGCTTTTTCCTTACCGCCGGCTTCCTGGCCATGATGTATTACTTCGTGCCCAAGCAGGCTGAACGGCCGATCTATTCCTACCGGCTGTCGATCATCCACTTCTGGTCGCTGATCTTTCTCTACATCTGGGCCGGTCCGCACCACCTGCACTACACCGCTCTGCCCGACTGGGCGCAGACGCTGGGCATGGTGTTCTCGGTGATGCTGTGGATGCCCAGCTGGGGCGGCATGATCAATGGGCTGATGACGCTCAACGGAGCGTGGGACAAAGTCCGCACCGATCCGATCATCCGGATGATGGTATTAAGCGTCGCCTTCTACGGCATGAGCACGTTCGAAGGCCCTATGATGTCGATCAAATGGGTCAACAGCCTCTCGCATTACACGGATTGGACCATCGGTCATGTTCATTCGGGCGCGCTGGGATGGAACGGGATGATCACCTTTGCGGCGATTTATTTTCTGACGCCCCGCCTGTGGAACCGCGAGCGGCTTTACAGCCTTCGAATGGTCAATTGGCACTTCTGGTTGGCGACCACGGGTATCGTCTTCTACGCGGGCTCGATGTGGGTGGCTGGGATCACCCAGGGGCTGATGTGGGCCGAATATGGCAGCGACGGCTACCTAGTGAACAGCTTCGTCGAGACCGTATCGGCGCTTCACGGGATGTACCTGCTCCGCGCGTTTGGCGGGGTGCTTTATCTCGCAGGCGGGGCACTCATGGTCGTCAATGTCTGGATGACGATTGCCGGCAGGCTTCGCTCCGAGAAGCCGATGCACGACGCCGTGTACGACAAGGAGATGGATCGCCCGATTGTCCGTCAACCTGTGGTGCAGGGGGCCTAAACGATGAGCTTAACGACACAGCACAAGAAGCTCGAGCGCAACGTCACGCTGTTGGGCGCATTTGCCTTCGTCACCGTGGCGATCGGCGGCATCGTGGAGATCGCGCCGCTCTTCTGGATCGACAACACGATCGAGAAGGTGGAGGGAATGCGGCCCTACAGCCCGCTGGAGCTGGCCGGTCGCGATATCTATGTCCGCGAAGGCTGCTACACCTGTCACAGCCAGATGATCCGCCCGTTCCGCGACGAGGTGGAACG
>DASWIR010000322.1:0-8208 GCA_036397575.1 Alteraurantiacibacter sp.
CAGGTCAACGATGTGCGCCTTTATCGCGACCTGCTCGGAAGCGGCATCCATGATTATCTGCTGAAGCCGCTCTCGGCCGACCAGCTGCGCGACGCGCTGGCCCAGGCCCAGGCGGTATTCACGGCGCCGAAGAACGATGGCGGCACCGCCAAGCGGCACATTTCCACCGCGGTGGTGGGGACTCGCGGCGGCGTCGGCGCTTCGACCCTCGCGACCTCGCTCGCCTGGCTTTTCAGCACCGACCACAAGATGCCGACAGCGCTGCTCGATCTCGATGTGCATTTCGGCACCGGTGCACTTGCGCTCGACCTCGAGCCGGGCCGCGGCCTGACCGACGCGATCGACAATCCGAGCCGTATCGACGGGCTGTTCATCGAACGCGCCATGATCCGCGCCAACGACAATCTGTCGATCCTCTCGGCCGAGGCGCCGATCAATTCCCCGCTGATGACCGATGGTTCGGCTTTCATCCAGCTGGAGGAAGAGTTCCGTCAGGCTTTCGAGATGACGGTGATCGACCTGCCGCGCAACATGCTGATCAATTTCCCGCACCTGATGGCGGATGTGAATGTCGTGGTGGTGGCGACCGAGATGACGCTGGCTTCGGCGCGCGACGCGATCCGGATCCTCTCGTGGCTCAAGACCAACGCGCCGCATGCGCAGGCGCTGGTCGTGGCCAACAAGGTCCAGCCGGGAGTCGCCGAGATCAGCAAGTCCGATTTCGAGGCATCGATCGAGCGCAAAATCAGCCATGTGATCCCGTTCGACAACAAGGCCGCAACCAATGCCGCCAAGCTCGGCCAGACCTTCGTCGACGCCAATCACAGTTCCAAAGCTGCGGGCATCATCCGCGAGGTCGCTCAATCGATCATCGGCGCGGGCGAAGAAGGCGCAGACGCGGCCGAAGCGGGCGGCAAGAAATCGCTTATCGGCAAGTTCGACTTCAAGTCGCTCCTGTCGAAGAAGGACAAGCTGTCGGCAGACGCGGACTAAGCCGTATCGGCTCCGCGCCGGCATGCCTTTTCCCGCAGCCGACCTGAAACGAACTGAGAAAGTCAGGACCAGGAAATGAATATCGTCCAGCTTGTGATGATTGCCTTGGGGATGACGGCGGTCCTGGTACTCGGCTATATGGCGCTTTCCGGGCCCTCACCGGCCAAGGAGAGCGCCCGCCGCTTACAGGGAGTTCGCTTCCGCCATTCGGACAGCGCGACCGACAAGGTCGAATCCCAGCTGAAGAAGGCGATCGCGGCACGCAAGCCCAAGATGCATCAGGTTGCGGGTTCCGGCTCGCGGCTTGAAGCGCTGCAGGTCCGCCTGATCCGCACCGGTAAAAACTGGACGGTCCAACATTATTTCTACGCGTCGCTGGGGCTGTTCCTGGCTCTTGCGACCATCCTCTACCTCTACACGGGCGCGGCCGCCCTCTCGCTGGGCGTCGGCCTGCTGTTCGGCGCCGGCATTCCGCACATGCTGGTGAATTTCTTCGTCAAGAGACGGATCAACGCCTTTACCTCCAAATTTCCGGATGGAATCGAGCTGCTGGTTCGCGGCCTGCGCTCCGGCCTTCCGGTGACCGAAACGCTGGGTGTGGTCGCGCAGGAAGTCCCCGGCCCGGTGGGCGAGGAATTCAAGGGTGCGGTAGAACGCATCAGGATCGGCCGGACAATGGAAGAATCCCTCCAGGAAACCGCCAACCGCCTCGGCACGCCGGAATTCCAATTCTTCGTCATCACCTTGTCGATCCAGCGCGAGACCGGCGGCAACCTGGCCGAAACCCTCTCCAATCTGGCCGACGTGTTGCGCAAGCGCTCACAGATGAAGCTGAAGATCCGCGCAATGAGTTCCGAGTCCAAAGCTTCCGCCTACATTGTCGGCTCGCTGCCCTTCATCGTGTTCGGCATGATCTTGTGGATCAACCCGAACTACATCGGCGGCTTCTTCACCGATGATCGCCTGATCGTCGCCGGCCTCGGTGGCCTGACGTGGATGAGCATCGGCGCCTTCATCATGGCCAAGATGGTCAGCTTCGAGATTTGAGCGGGAGTAGGAAAGTATAATGCTGAACAGCCCGCCCGGACCGACGCTCCTCGGCTTCGACGTCATTCTAATCGGCTCGATCCTCGCCGGGATCGCCGCCATGGCGACCCTGTTCGCCATCTACGCCGCGATGACGGTGAAGGATCCGATGGCGAAACGCGTCAAGGCGCTTAACGAGCGCCGGGAAGAGTTGAAGGCCGGAATCATCAAATCCGCCTCACGGAAGCGGCAAAGCGTGGTCCGCAGGACCGAGACGACGGACCGCGTCAAGGAAGCCCTGCAGAGCCTCAACGTGCTCCAGGCGAGCCAGATCGCGCAAGCGCAGCAAAAGCTGGCGCAGGCCGGCTTTCGCAACAAGGAAATGGCCGTATTCGTCATTTTCGCGCGGATGGTCTTGCCGATCGCGCTCGGTACAATTGCGGGATTGGCGATCTATGCGTTTGACATGTTTCCGGACTGGGGAAGCCTGAAGAAATTCGGCGCCTTCGCGGGCGCGGTGATCGCCGGTTATAAGGGGCCGGATGTGTTCCTCAAGAACAAGATCAGCAAGCGTACGCTCGCGATTCGGAAGGGCCTGCCGGACGCGCTCGACCTGCTGGTGATCTGTGCCGAAGCGGGCCTCACCGTGGACGCGGCATTCAATCGGGTCGCCAGGGAACTGGGGCGGGCCTATCCCGAACTGGGCGAGGAATTCGCCCTTACGGCGATCGAACTGTCCTTCCTCAACGAACGCAAGCTGGCCTTCCACAACTTCGCCTGGCGCGTTGACCTGGAAGCGGTGCGCGGCGTGGTCACCACCATGATCCAGACAGAGCGCTACGGTACGCCGCTGGCATCTGCGCTGCGCGTATTGTCGGCCGAGTTCCGCAACGAACGCATGATGCGCGCGGAAGAGAAGGCTGCCCGCCTGCCCGCGATCATGACCATTCCGTTGATCCTGTTCATCCTGCCGGTGCTGTTTATCGTGATCCTTGGCCCGGCGGCCTGTTCGATCAGCGACGCCCTGATCAAGTAAGGCCGGACACACGGAAAATTGGGCTGGGCGCCTGCAGTAAAGAGCGGGCGCCCATTCCTTCTTTTTAGGATCGGTTCAGTTGCCGAAATTGCCGCTATCGATACCTTCGGCATCGAGATCGCGCACTTCTTCCTTCACCTTGGCCAGCAGCGTCCGAAAACTGTTGCGCTCTTCATCGGTGAAATTCGAAAACAGCCGGCGCTCCATTTCAAGCGCGAGCGGCATGATCGCACTATGCATCGCGCGGCCCTCGTCGGTCAGTTCGAGATGGTGCGAACGGCCATCGCGATCGTTCGGCTGCCGTGCGGCGAGACCGCGCTCTTCCAGTACCTTGCAGGCGCGGTTAACCGCCACCTTGTCCATGAGGGTGGATTGGGTGAGTTCGCGCTGAGTCAGTTTGCCGGCATCCCCCAGCACGGCCATCACCCGCCATTCGGGAACATTGAGTCCGAAGCGCTCGCGATATTCCTGCGAAATGCGCCCGCTGACCGCGTTCGATGTGACCGAAAGCTGGTAGGGAAGGAAATCGGCGAGGCGCGTGGACTGACTCATGATCCATCCTCATTAATTTCTCGGACGGCCGCTTGGCAAGCGGCATGTTTCACATCTGTGCATGTTTCACGAGGGCGAAGCTGTCCCGTTACGAAGCAACCGGCCCGCCACGGCATCAAGACGGAGCGCTGCGGCCGGATCCCATTTCGGCCGCGGAGTAACGATCGCACTGTCGAGCACCGTATCGATCGGACTGGGCTTGCGTTTTGCCGGCAGGATCCCGGCAAGCGCCACCACCATGTCTCGCGCGCGGCCAGCATTTTCGCGCATCACGGCCAGGATCGCCTCGGCATCGACGCCCTCCCCTTCCTCACGCCAGCAATCGTAATCGGTGACCAGTCCGATCAGCGCATAGGGCAATTCAGCTTCGCGAGCGAGCCGCGCCTCGGGCATGGCGGTCATCCCGATCACTTGTGCTCCCCAACTGCGGTAGAGGTGGCTTTCCGCACGAGTCGAGAATTGCGGCCCTTCGATCGCGACATAGCAGCTGCTTTCATGGACCCTGACTCCCGTTTTTTTCGCCGCCTTGGCGGCAAAGCCTGCGAGGCGCGGGCAAACCGGGTCGGCCATCGGCACATGAGCCGCTAGGCCAGGGCCGAAGAAGCTCCGTTCGCGCCCCACCGTACGGTCGATGAACTGACTGGCAGTCACGAAATCTCCCGGCGCGATATCTTCGGCCAGCGAGCCGACCGCAGACAATGCGACAAGATCGGTCACGCCGCAGCGCTTCATCACGTCGATATTGGCGCGGTAATTGATCGAGGACGGCGGCAATCGGTGCCCCTCGCCATGGCGCGCCATGAAGACCAGCTTCACCTTGCCCAGCCGGCCCAGCGTGACCGGGCCGGAAGGGTCGCCGAAAGCGCTGGCGACGGGAATCTGCTGGACATCCTCGAGGCCCGGGAAATCATATAGTCCCGAGCCGCCGATTATTCCCAATATCCAGTCGGATGCCATGTCCGTGGGCTCAGCGCGGCCCCATCCGGATCGCCCCGTCGAGGCGCACATGCTCGCCATTGAAATAACCGTTCTCGATCATGGTCATGACGAGATGTGCATACTCCTCCGGATGGCCGAGCCGCTTGGGAAACGGGATCGCCGCGGCGAGACTCTCGCGCGCCTTTTCCGGCAGGCCGGCCAGCAGCGGCGTGTTGAACACGCCCGGCAAAATCGTGTTCACACGAATTCCCTCGCTCATCAGATCGCGGGCGATCGGGAGAGTCATGCCGGCTATGCCGGCCTTCGACGCCGAGTAGGCCACCTGACCGATCTGCCCGTCGACCGCGGCGACCGAAGCGGTGTTTACGATCGCTCCGCGCTCGCCATCCTCCAGTCCGTCCAGCGTCATCATACCCGCCGCCGACTTGGCGATGCACTGGAAGGTGCCGACGAGGTTGACCTGCAATGTCTTGATGAAAAGGCCGACGGGAAGGTGTGAAATTTCGCCGGTTTCCTTGTCGCGGCGGACCGTCTTGCCGATTGTCCCGATGCCCGCGCAATTGACCAGCACGCGTTCCTGCCCCTGAGCCCCGCGCGCCCTTTCGAAACCGGCATCGACGGAAACCTCGTCCGACACATCGACCTTGCAGAAGGTACCGCCAATTTCCGCCGCCACCTGCTCACCGCGCTCGTCATTCAGGTCGAACAACGCGACTTTGGCGCCCTTGGCCGCCAGCGCGCGTGCGCTCGCCTCGCCAAGGCCCGAAGCCCCGCCGGTCACGACCGCACTGATGGATGAATCCACTTTCATCGGCATTTACCCTTTTTCGTGGCGAGCGAATCCGGCCCGCCGCCTTTCCATAGCTGTACTTACAGAGGCGCTTTTGGCGCGCCGGGCGCGTCAACCCAAGCGGAAAAACCGCTGCAAATGCTTCCCCAGCCTCAAATCTGTAGCGCAATTGCAACATGCACGTTCCGAAACCCCCACATGAATATAATTTGAATTGAAACTAGTCTTACCTTCAAGCAGGTCAGTAGGCAGCGTCATGCTGTCCGGCTGGCGGTCGGCTATTTTCGACAACCGGCTGGATATATTCTCAGGGACACTGCCGGCCGAACCGGCACAAGATGGGGACTGAATCCGTGAACATACAAACCCGTTTGAAGAGCGCGGCTGCGCCGATTGCACTCACTTTCGCGCTGGTCGCCCAGCCGGTTCTCGCGCAGGATGAGGATGAAGATCCGATTGTTCTAGACGACGAAAGCACCGTCGAATCCGCCGACGAAGGCCAGTCCATCATCGTCACCGGTTCGCGCATCCGGCGCTCGGAAGCCACCAGCGCCTCGCCGCTGCAGATCATCGATCCGGTAATCGCTCGCGCGGCCGGCGCAAATCAGACGGCCGAGATCGTGCAGAATTCGCCGATCGCGAACGGCTCTCAGCAGATTACAGCGGCGATCTCTTCGAATGCGGTCGCCAATGGCGGCCTTGGTGCCCAGACCGTCTCGCTGCGGGGCCTCGGTGCCGAACGCACGCTGGTGCTGCTCAACAGCCGTCGTGCCGGCCCGGCCGGCACGCGCGGCGCGGTGTCATCATTCGATCTCAACGTCCTTCCTTCCTCGATCGTGGAGTCAGTCGAAATCCTGAAGGACGGGGCATCCTCGATCTACGGTTCGGACGCGGTTGCGGGCGTCGTCAATATTATCACCAAGCGCGGCACGGATGGTCTCGAACTCAACGCATTTACTTCGCTGCCATTCTCCTCCGGAGGTGAAGAGTTCTCGGCGAGCGCCGCATGGGGCAAGGAGTTCGATCGCGGCCACATCATGTTGGCGGGCGAATATTTCCATCAAAACGAAGTCCGGCGTATGGACCGTGATTACCTCGATTGCGACTACGACTACCTATTCCGCACCGAAACCGGCGACGAACGGGTCGACTTGATCGATCCCCGAACCGGATCGTATTGGTGCGATGGTGCTCCTTGGGGCCACGTCTGGGCCTATTACGCGAGCAATGTCCCGCAGACCCCGTCACCCGCTACACTGTTCCAGTACAGCTATCCGGGCGACAATCTGGGCAATTATCTCCAGCCGGCTGGTCCGGCAGTCAATCCATTCGATGTCGATGCGCCCGAGGGCTGGTACCCCGTCAGCGTGCTGACTCCGGCCTCCGAAGCGCTGACGAACTCCTATCACCCGTTCGAACAGAAATCGACGGTGATCCCAGAAGTCGAGCGCTACACGATCTATGCCGATGGTTCGTTCGACATCAGCGATACCATCCAGCTCTATGGCGAAGGTCTGTTCAACAAACGCCGAACCTACATCGACTCCTACTCGCAGTTCTATAATTTTGGCTATACTGGCCTTTATGCTCCGGGCGATCCGGACGATCCGTTCCCCGGCTGGAGCTCGGCACCGGGCGCGGTGGCATTCCTCAGCCCCACGGGCTTGCTCGACAATTACGACAACGAAGTCACGGTGGACTATTACCGCGGCCTACTCGGATTGACCGGCGACATCAGCAAAAAGATCGGCTTCGATGTCCATGGCCAATACAGCCGCTCGGATGGCAAGTACAAACTCGACCAGATCCTGCAGGACGTGATCTCGCAGCAAACCGATCGTGCGTTCGGCGCCGGATGCGCGGGTCTGGTCACACCGATCAGCAACCGCCAATGCCTCCAGATTAACTGGGTGGATCCGCGGATCATGGCTGGCGACTTTACGCCAGAGGAGGAAGCCTATTTCACCGAGACCGAAACAGGCCGCACGCTCTATGAGCAGATGTACATCGAAGCGTCGCTTTCGGGAGAATTGTTCGAACTGCCCGCCGGGCCGTTCGGTTTTGCGGTTGGTGGTGTAATTCGCCGAGACGAGATCGACGACTTGCCTGGGCATATTACCTATGCACCCGATCCGGACAATCCGGGCGAGTTCGTCGACAACGCGTTCTCTAACAATTTCTCCTCCGGTCACACCTTTGGCCACAGCACAACAAAGGAACTGTTCGGCGAAATCGAGATTCCGGTCTTCCGGGACCAGCCTTTTGCACAGTCCTTCGTCCTTTCCGCAGCCGGCCGCCTGACCAATGTGGAGGCAGTGCGGGGCAGCGACGGCTTCAGCGACTCCAGCAATGGAAACTTCACTTATAAGCTGATGGCCAACTGGCAGATCAACGATTGGGTGCGTCTGCGCGGCACATATGGCACCTCGTTCCGCGCTCCTGCGTTGTTCGAGCAGTTCCTCGCCGACCAGGTAAGCGGCGCTCGCCAAGTCACGATCGACCCATGTGTCCGCTGGGCCGAAAGCTTGGGCGAAGGTACGATTTCACAACGCGTTGCCGCTAACTGTGCTGCAGAGGGAATCCCGTCGGACCACACCGGCGCAGGCATTCAAGCGCAGGTCTTCACCTCGGGCGGCATCGGCGTGCTCGACCCGGAAACCTCGCGCGCATGGACGGCCAGCATCATTCTGACGCCCCAACTCGGGCCTGATACCGACCTTGCATTCACGGTCGACTATTTCGACATCAAGGTGGAAGGCGAGATCGCCCAGCTCGCGTCAGCGGACATCCTCTATAGCTGCTACGATTCCGAGGATTATCCGAACAGCGAGTTCTGCGACCTGTTCGAGCGTGGCCAGGACGGCAATCCGTT
>DASWIR010000323.1:0-2838 GCA_036397575.1 Alteraurantiacibacter sp.
GAAGGACCGGCGGCGATCACCGAAGGCGGATCGAAGCCGCACGAGGTCGAAGTCGCCGAACATTTCGACGAAAGCGGCCGGGCGGCCAATATTATCGAAGCCGCGGCGCAAGGTGCGCAGACCGGGGTCAAGCTGGCGGTGGCTGTCGGCGCGATGGTGCTGGCCTTCGTGGCGCTGGTGGCCCTCGCAAACGGCATTCTCGGCTGGGCCGGATCGCTGTTCGGCTATCCGGAGCTTTCCTTCCAGCTGATCGTCGGCTGGATCTTCGCACCAGTCATGTTCCTCCTCGGTATTCCGTGGGAAGAGGCTGGCGTTGCCGGCGGGTTGTTCGGCACCAAGATCGTGCTCAACGAGTTCGTCGCCTTCATCGATCTCGGTGCTATCGACGCCGCGGCGATGAGCGAACGCACCCGCGCCATCGTGACTTTCGCCCTGTGCGGTTTCGCCAATTTCAGTTCTATCGCGATCCAGATGGCGGTGACCGGCGGGCTGGCTCCCAACCAGCGGCCGGTGATCGCCAGACTTGGCTTGCGTGCATTGGCCGCCGGATCGCTGGCCAATTTGATGAGCGCCGCGCTGGCCGGTCTGTTTATCGCGGCCTGAGGAGGACAATCATGCCGGGTATCGCATCCGTTTCGCTCAACAGGCCGCTGGCGGAGTTTGCGGACGAGCTTGGGCGAAGCTTTTCCGAATACGGCTTCGCAATCGTCTGCGATCACGGAATTCCAGCGGAACTAATCGTTCGCGCCGAGGTCAAGGCGCGCGAATTCTTCGCTCTGCCGGAGGAGGTGAAGCGGCGCTACTTCGTCAAGGGCGGCGGCGGAGCCCGCGGCTATACTCCTTTCGGCAAGGAGACTGCCAAGGATGCCGCTGTACACGACCTCAAGGAGTTCTGGCATGTCGGGCGCAGCCTGCCCGACGGCCATCCGCTGGCCCAATATATGCAGCCCAATATCTGGCCGGAGGAGGTCGAGAGCTTTCGCGACACCTTCACCGAACTCTTCGCAGCCTTCGACGTCGCCGGCGCGCGGATTCTCAGCGCGATAGCAATCCATCTGGGGCTGGAAGAGCATTTCTTCGATCCCACGGTGGAAGACGGCAATTCGGTGCTGCGCATGCTGCATTACCCGCCGATCGCCGGACCGCATGCCGAAGGCGCGGTGCGCGCCGCAGCCCATGGCGACATTAACACGATCACATTGCTGCTCGGTGCCGAGGAGGCAGGCCTGGAGTTGCTGTCGCGGCAAGGTGAATGGCTGCCGGTGCAGCCGCCGGCAGGCGCCCTGGCGGTTAATATCGGCGACATGCTGGACAGGCTGACGGCGGGCAAATTGCGCTCGACGACTCACCGGGTGGTCAATCCGACAGGAGAAGCGGCATATCGGGCGCGCTATTCCATGCCGTTCTTCCTGCATTTCCGGCCCGATTACCTGATCGATCCGCTGCCGCAATGCGTGAGCGCGGAGAATCCCGGCGAGCCGCCGATCACGGCGCATGATTTCCTCCAGCAAAGGCTGCGCGAAATCAAACTCGCCTGATCGACCCGGCGCCCACATCTTCGAACTTTTCTGCACCTGCGAGAGATTCCTGTGGATGTTGCACCGCAGCAACACGTCACAACTTTTATTGCTGCTGTAACCAGTTTATGTCCGAAATTGGTCAAATGGGCGTCAAAGAGTCCCGAGACTGAAACGAACAGGTCCCAGTCGCTTTCCAGTCGAATCGCAACCCAGCCAACAGGGTGTGCAGTCAAACAGGGAGTCCCTCCGATGAAGTTGAAATACTATCTCGCCGCCAGCGTCGCCGGCCTCACCATGGCTATGGCCGCTGCGGTCCCCGCTCACGCGCAGCAAATTACCTCCGGGATCCAGGGCCGCGTTGCCGACGAAGCGGGCAGCGCGATTTCCGGCGCGACGGTGACCATCACCGATACACGCACTGGCTCCTCGCGGACCATCACGACCGGCGGCAACGGCACCTTCACCACGACGGGCCTCGTCACCGGCGGCCCCTACACGGTGGCGGTCACTGCCGATGGCTATGAGGGCCAGACAATCGAGGGCATCACTACCTCGCTGCAAGGCAATACCAGCCTCTCGTTCAGCCTGATGTCCGGTGGCGGCGAAATCATCGTGACCGGCGCGCGCGTCGGCCTCACCCAACTGGCAGTTGGCCCGGGCGCCAGCTTCGCCGGCGAAGTGCTGGAAGCGGCACCAACCTTCAACCGCGACATTCGCGACGTCATCCGCATCGATCCGCGCGTCAGCCTCGACCGCGACGATGGCGGCTCGGGGCAGGATCGCATCTCGTGCCTTGGCGGCAATGACCGCGGCAATGCCTTCACCGTCGACGGCATCAGCCAGGGCGACCTTTTCGGTCTCAACGACACCGGCTTCTCATCGCGTAGCTCGACACCGATTCCCTATGACGCGGTGCGCGAGACCTCGGTCGAATTCGCACCGTTCGATGTCGATTATGGCAATTTCACCGGCTGCGCGATCAACGTCGTCACAAAATCGGGTACCAACGAGTTTCACGGCGGCGGCTTCTTCGAATATTCGGACAATGGCCTGCGCGGCGACGAAGTCGCAGGCAATCCTGTCGCGCCGATCGAACCCGACAAGCGCTGGGGGGCCTGGCTGAGCGGCCCGATCATCCCCGACAGGCTGTTCTTCTTCGGCGCCTACGAGCACCAGGAAGCGGGCCGATCGCAGGACGATGGTCCGACCGGAGCGGGCTATGCCAACGAGATCGCCAACATCACGCTCGACGATTTCAACGAGATCAGCGACATTCTCAGTTCGGTCTACGGCATCGAGACCGGCCCGCTGGTCACCA
>DASWIR010000324.1:0-9707 GCA_036397575.1 Alteraurantiacibacter sp.
GACTGGCGGGATGCACCTTACCGATCCCAGCAATGCCAGCCGCACGCTGCTCTTCCCGCTTGAAGGCGATGGCTGGGACGAGGGGCTATGCCAACTGTTTGGCGTGCCGATGGCGGCGCTTCCCGAAGTGATCGACAATGCGAATGACCTGCTTCGTACTTCACCGGAACTGTTCGGCTCGGCCATTCTTATCGGCGGGATGGCGGGCGACCAGCAGGCCGCAACCATCGGACAGGGCTGTCTGGCGCCCGGCGAGACCAAGGCGACTTACGGTACCGGCGCCTTTGTGCTGACGAATCTTGGCGAGCAATTGCCGCATTCGGATAATCGCCTGCTCGGAACGGTGCTGTATCAGTTGCATGGCAAACGCCATTATGCGCTCGAAGGATCGGTCTTTGTCGCCGGAAGCCTCATTAAATGGCTGCGGGACTCGCTTGGGCTGATCGAAAGTACTGCGGCAACCGAAGAACTCGCTCGCTCGGTGGAAGACACCGGCGGAGCGGTGATCGTTCCCGCTCTCTCCGGTCTCGGAGCACCGCATTGGCGGCCCGATGCGCGGGGGCTGATCGCCGGGCTCAGCTTTTCCACGACCCGGGCGCATATAGCCCGGGCGGCATTGGAAGCCATGGCCAACCAGACTCATGACCTCGCCCAGGCATTTGCCGCTGACGGGGCAGAGTGGGAATCGCTCAGGATCGATGGCGGGATGAGCGCGAATGACTGGATGGCGCAGGATATCGCCAATATGCTCGGCCTTGCCGTCACGCGACCTGCGTTCGTCGAGACGACCGCGCTGGGCGCGGCGATGTTGGCAGGCGTTGGCGCGGGGATTTTCGATTCGCTGGAGGATGCGGCGTCCGCGATGATTGGCAAGACGCAGCAATTCTTGCCGGCGATGGCGGAGAACGATCGGACGGAGCGGCTTGCGGTTTGGCGCAGGGCGCTTGCAGCGAGCTAGCCTAGAAGTTGGCGACTGCGCGGTCGAGCCGTTCCTGCAGGCTGTGAATCTCGCCCGGACGCCCCTCGAAGCTTTCGCGCCAGGTCCGGTCGAGCCGCGCGATCCGCCTGTGGAGGGCGATCGTGCGCTCGATAATTTCGCTGGTCTCGGGATCTAGGAGCTTGTGGCTTTCGTCGTCTGCTTCGGGTGCATCGGGCAGGCGTCCGTGGCGACGCAGCTGGAACTCGGTCAGCTCTCCGGCGAAAAATGCCCGCTGGTTGAGCAGCCAGGCGATCCCGTGCATCATCCGCGTTGTGGTGCGCAGCGCCTCGCAGGACAGCGCTATCCGCTTCAGATCCTCGTCCTCACCGAACTGGCCTTCCCGCGCAGAGAAGTCGAACGCCGCACGCGCTTCGTCGGCGAGTTCCAGCGCTTCGCTATACAGCACCTCTATGCTGGGTGCGCTGAGGGGTGAGGCTCCGGTCATGTTGCGCGATACTGCTAGCGCAGAATCGAAGGGATTCGCCAGCCCCGTCCGCACCGGGCTGTGGGTTGTTCGCAGCCTGTCCCATGCGGATACGGAAGGGCTGTAGCGGTGCACCTGTGCCAGCCCAGGACTCGAAGCCCGATCATGCGATGATGTCGGGTGTCAGGTAATCCTCGATCATCGCGATCTGGTCGCGCAGCAGCAGCTTGCGTTTCTTCAGCCGCGCGATCTGCAGCTGGTCGGGGCTTCCCGCCGCGGTCAGCGCATCGATCGCGGCATCGAGATCGCGATGCTCGATCCTCAGCCGGGTCAGCCGCTTGCGCATCTCCTCTTCGCTCAAGCCGGTCTGCCTTCTCTCAACGGTGCTCTCCATACGGCCAACCCCTTCACGGGGCCCGCGCATTCATTGCCGATTTACTTCGTTTGTGGTTTGATACGCAATGCCGTTGCGGAGCCTCCGCAACCGAGTCGGCGGCTCCGCTTGCGGCAATCTGATCGCAAGGAAAAGGAGCACGTTATATGGAATCGTCTCACCAGGCAGCCCTCTCCGCGAAGCACCAAGGACTGGAACAGCAAATACGCGAAGAATTGAATCGCCCGGCTCCCAATGAGACGATCCTGCAAAAGCTCAAGAAGCAGAAGCTGCGCATCAAGGAAGAGCTGGCTACTACCTGACGGCAGGCGCGGAGGTTTTCTCCGCCATTTCCCTTCGCTGTGCATTTGGGATAGGCGGTAGCGATGGTTTCCACCGCTGCTGACGCTGCACGCTCGATCCTTACCCAGCTGCACGAGGTCATGGCCTCGCGTCTGCATGCGCAGGGGAAGCTCAATCAGGTCGTCGAGACCATCGGCGAGGCGCTGTCGAGCGAGGTCTGCTCAATCTACCTCCTGCGCGAGGGCATGCTCGAACTTTATGCGACGCGGGGCCTCAACCAGGAGGCGGTGCACGTCACGCGTATGGGTGTCGGCGAAGGTCTGACCGGCACAATCGCGGCCAATGTCGAGACGCTGAACCTCGCCGAGGCGACAGCACATCCGGAATTCCAGTACCGGCCGGAAACCGGTGAGGAAAAGTTCCATTCCTTCGCCGGTGTGCCGATCGTTCGGCGCCAGCGCGCAATCGGCGTGCTGACGGTGCAGCATGTCGAGCCGCGGCGCTACGAAGAAGTTGAGATCGAAGCCTTGCAGACGGTCGCCATGGTGCTGGCAGAACTGATCGACAATGCCGGCTTGGTCGATGGAGAATCCGCTTATGGCCGCGACCAGTCCCTGACTGAGCAAGCTCAGTTCGAAGGGCTGGCACTGGTCAAGGGACTGGCCGGCGGGCAGGCGGTGTTCCACCAGCCGCGCATCACGATCGAACAGACTGTCGCCGAGGACACCGAAGCCGAACGCCAGCGCGTCTATCTCGCTTTCGACCGGATGCGGGAACAGATCGACGAGATGGCGGGCCAGGCTGAATTCGGCACGGGCGGGGAGCACGAGGAGGTGCTCGAGACCTATAAGATGTTCGCCTACGATGAGGGCTGGAGCCGGCGGATCAACGAGGCGATCGATTCCGGGCTCACGGCCGAGGCGGCGATCGAGCGCGTGCAGCAGCGCACCCGCATGCGCATGCGCGAGATCGACGACCCTCTGCTGGCCGAGCGGATGCACGATCTGGAGGACCTGTCGAACCGGCTGCTGAGGATCGTCTCTGGCCAATTGGGCACGGCGGCGACCACGGGGCTGCGCGGCGATACCATTCTGGTCGCGAAGAATCTCGGGCCGGCCGAGCTGCTCGAATATGACAGGCGCCGCCTCAAGGGTGTGATTCTCGAGGAGGGCTCGCTCACCGCGCATGTGGTGATTGTGGCCCGTGCCATGGGCGTCCCGGTATTGGGCCGGGTGCGCAACGCGCGCTCGCTGGTGCTCGAAGGCGACGAGGTGCTGCTCGATGCCGATGCGGGCCACGCCATAGTGCGCCCGGCGCCGGGCGTGGTCGAGGCGTTCGAGGCGCGCTTCGCCAAGTCGAAAGAGCGGCAGGCCGCTTACGCTCAGCTGCGCGATGTCGAGCCGTTCAGCCGCGACGGTACGCGCATCGAAGTGATGATCAATGCCGGGCTGCGCGACGATATCCCGATGCTCAGCCTGACCGGTGCGGACGGGGTCGGCCTGTTTCGCACCGAATTTCAGTTCCTCGTCTCCGCAGCGCTGCCCGCGCGCGACCGCCAGACCCGGCTCTACCGCGACGTGCTCGAAGCTGCGGGCGACAAGCCGGTAATCTTCCGTACGGTCGATATCGGCGGAGACAAGGTGCTGCCTTATATTCGCAACGATAGCGCCGAGCATGACGAGAACCCGGCGATGGGCTGGCGCGCTTTGCGTCTCGCGCTCGAACGCGAAGGGCTCCTCAAGGTCCAGGCGCGCGCTTTGCTGGAAGCTGCGGCAGGCCGCACTCTCAACGTAATGTTTCCGATGGTTTCGGAGCCGTGGGAATTCCTGGCCGCGCGCAAGGTGTTCGAAGGGCAGCTCGCCTGGTTGAAGCAGCGCAAGGCCAAGTTGCCCGAGGCGATCCGCTACGGCGCGATGCTCGAAGTGCCGGCGCTGGCGGAGCAGCTCGACATGCTGCTGCCAGAGATATCCTTCCTTTCTATCGGCACTAACGATCTCACCCAATTCCTTTTTGCCGCCGATCGCGCCAACCCCAAGCTGGCCGAGCGCTATGACTGGGTCAGCCCGGCGATTCTGCGCTTCCTGGCGCGGGTGCTGGGGGAAACGTCGCGCTACCCCGTCGACGTTACCGTGTGCGGCGAAATGGGCGGGCGGCGGCTGGAAGCGCTGGCACTACTCGGTCTCGGCATTCGCCGCCTCTCGATCACTCCGGCAGCGGTGGGACCGATCAAGCAGTTGGTGCGCGGCCTCGATCTCGGCGAAATCGGCACGCAGATGAAGGCTTGGCTTTCAAACCCGCCGCCCGACATGCGCGCAGCGCTGCGTCAATGGGCCGAGGATCACGAACTCGATATCGATTAAACCGGGCCCTCGTGCGCGGTTTTCCGGGGTGAGTTGCCGATACCGCTTGACAGCGCACCCGCCTCGCCTGTTGTGTGGCAAGGGGGCGGTCCGACAGTTTTCGGAACAGGCATGGAAGAGGAATCGACCGTAGACATCGCCGAAGACGCCACCCTTTTCGGGGCGGGAGACCGTTTGCGCCGGGCCCGCGAAGCTGCTGGCCTGAAGCTTGAAGACGTAGCCTCGGAAACACGTATTTCCCTGCGCCACCTTGCGGATATAGAGAGCGGAGACTGGGATGCTCTGCCCGGCCGGACTTATGCAATCGGTTTTGCACGCAATTTCGCCCGCGCCGTGGGACTCGACCAGAACGATATTGCTGCCGAGGTGCGCAGCGAGCTTGATTTGCGCGAACCGAGCCAGATGGCCGCGTCGAAATTCGAACCGGGCGATCCGGCGCGGATACCCTCCAGCGGTCTCGCATGGGTCTCGGTCCTGGGCGTGCTGCTGCTGGGTGCGGGCCTGTTCTTTTTCTTCCGGCCTTACATCTTCCCGGCCGGCGAGTTGCCGCCCTTGGAGCGTGACGAGACCCCCGCGGTCGTGGCCAACGGGACCGCAGGCGAAGCGCCAACAGGTTCTGCCCCGGTCTCCGATCCGTCGGGCGCGGTGACATTCACTTCACTGGAAGAAGGGATCTGGGTAAAATTCTACGACGAAAATGGCGCACAGCTGATGCAGAAGCAGATGAGCGAGGGCGAGCGCTATACCGTGCCGACCGATGCAGCCGGGCCGCAATTGTGGACCGGCCGCCCGGATGCACTGGCAATCACGATCGGCGGGCGCGAGATGCCCAAGCTCGCCGAAGAGGATCAGGTGATGCGCGACGTGCCTGTCAGCGCCGACGCCCTGCTGGCGCGGGCGGAGGCAGCGGTCACCACGACTGCGGCGAGCCCCGCCGCCGCTGTGTCCACAAACTGATCGCCCGTCCGCTCGACAAGCGAATCTCCGCCCGGCTAGAATGCTCGTGCGCGTTCAGCCGACATTCGCGGGCCAGGCCTCACGGTGGCGCCATGTCCGAACTATCGATGGGAGCAAAGCCGAAATGAATTATCTGCCCAAACGCCTGCTGCTCGGCCGGGCGGCCGGCCCAATTGCAGGCATCGCAGTGGGCATCGCGGTGCTGGCGGCGCCGATCGCCGCTGCCGCTCAGTCTGACAGCGACGAAGCGCGCCTGAGGCGGATCGAGGCCGAAGTGAGGGCCTTGCAGCGCGAGGTCTTTCCTGGCGGCGACAGCCGCTTCTTTACGCCCGAAATTACCGGACCGGACCGGGCCAGTCAGCCTGTCGGCACGCCATCGCAAAGCGCGCTCACCGATGTGCTCAACCGGTTGAGCACGATCGAAGCGCAACTGGCCCAGTTGACCGCTCGCGCCGAAGAAGGCGAGCACCGGCTGACGCTGGTGGAGGAGCAGCTGGAATCGGGCACCGGGAGTGCGGCCGTACGGCCCACCGGTGCGGTGCCGCTGCCGCCTGCGGGTGGCGGCGAACGGCCTGCCCAGGTGACCACACAGCAGGCCCAGCCTGAGCCCGCCGGCCCGAGCCCCGAAAGGCTCGCCGCGGTGCAGGCTATCGCCAAGCCGCAGACAGGCGACGAGGGCGATGACGAATATGTCTATGGCTTCCGCCTGTGGGAAGCGGGCTTCTATCCCGAGGCGCGGCAGCAATTGCGCAGTTTCGTGGATCGGTATCCGAGCCATTGGCGCATGTCCTATGGCCGTAACCTTCTCGGCCGCGCTTATCTCGACGACAATGCCCCGCGCGAAGCCGCAAGCTGGTTCCTCCAGAACTATCAGGCCGACAAGCAGGGAGTCCGCGCGGCGGACAGCCTGCTGTATCTCGCGGAATCGATGATCGCGTCGGGCGATACCAACCGCGCCTGTATCGCGCTTTCCGAATTCGGGGAGACCTATCCGGCGCTCGCAAGTGGACGGCTGGCCAGCGAATATGAATCAAATCGCGCTAAAGTCGACTGCGACTAGCCGGCCTGCCCACCGGTTGATCGCCCGCTTTTCGGGCGACCTTGCCCGGCTGTGGCCCGAAGGCGAGCGGCTGGGGCTGGCTGTGTCGGGCGGACCGGACAGCCTTGCCCTGCTGCTGCTGGCCGAGGCAGCGATGCCCGGCAAGGTGGAAGTGGCGACGGTCGATCACGGGCTGCGCCCCGAAAGTGCATCGGAAGCTGCGCGCGTGCTCGAACTGTGTGCCGGGCACGGGATTCCGTGTCAAATGCTCGAAGTGAAGGTCGGTGGGGGCAATCTTCAGGAACAGGCACGGCTCGCGCGCTATCGTGCGCTGGGCGAATGGCTGCGGCGGCGCGGTCTGCACGCGCTCGCCACCGCCCATCATGCCGACGACCAGGCCGAAACGCTGATCATGCGGCTCAACCGTGCCAGCGGTGTGCCGGGCCTTGCCGGAGTGCGCGAGCGGACCAACATTCCCGGCACCGAATTCGTCCTGCTGCGCCCCCTGCTTAGCTGGCGCCGACAGGAACTGCTCGATTTCGTGGGCGAAGCTGGACTGCTGCCCGCGCACGATCCGAGCAATGACGACGAACGGTTCGACCGGGTGCGGATTCGCAAAGCGCTGGCGGGAGCCGACTGGCTCGACATTCCGGCGCTGGCGCAAAGCGCGGCGCATATCGCAGAGGCCGAGGCGGTGCTGCAATGGACGGCGCAGCGCGAATGGGGGGAACGGGTCGAGGTGGGCGAAGGCGAGATCCGCTATCGACCGCTGGCGCCGCAGGCGATCCGGCTGCGCGTGGTGATGCGTGCCATCGCCCTGCTCGGCGGCGATCCGCGCGGCGGTTCAGTCGCCAAGCTGATGATGCGGTTGGCGCGGGGCAAGGATTCGAACCTTGCCGGAGTGATCGTGCGGGTGGATGGCGAGACATGGACGTTCCGCAAGGAACCGCCGCGCAAGCTACAGGGCGAGAACTAAGCTGTATCGCCTTCAATAGCTGCAACTAAGGTGCCGGCGCAGGCCGCACAGTGCCCGAAACGCTGCCGAGGCCGATGGTGCGACAACCTTCGCGTTCCGCGCGCGCGGTGAGAGTGACGGTGTCGCCATCCTCGAGGAAACTGCGCATCTCGCCCGTTGGTAATTTCGTGGGTGTCTTCCCGCCGGCCGAGATTTCCATCAGGCTGCCAAAGCTTCCCGGTTCCGGACCGGAGATTGTGCCGGTACCGAGGAGATCGCCCGGCTGGAGATTGCAGCCGTTGGAGCTGTGATGCGCGACCATTTGCGCCGGCGTCCAATACATATTGGTTGCAGAACCCGCACTGAGCCGCAGCGGATCGAGACCGGCCTCGCGCATTTTCGCGCTCTGGATATAGGCTTCGAGCGTAATGCCCAGCGCGCCGCGCCTACCGTCCTCTTCATCGGCAAGGTAAGGGAGCGGTGCCGGGTCGCCTTTGGCGCGCGCGGGCTGAGGCACGCGGAAGGGAACAAGCGCTTCGGCGGTCACCACCCAGGGGGATATCGAGCTGAGGAAATTCTTGGCGAGGAACGGGCCCAGCGGCTGGTATTCCCAAGCCTGCAAATCCCGCGCCGACCAATCGTTCAAAAGGCAAAATCCTGCGATATGCTCGTGCGCCTCTCCGATCCGGATCGGTTCGCCCAGGCGATTGCCCGGCCCGATCCACATCCCCATTTCGAGTTCATAGTCGAGCCGGCGCGACGGGCCGAAGCTTGGCGCATCTTCGTTGGGCTCCTTGCGTTGGCCGTTGGGCCGTACCACCGGCTCGCCGCTTACGCGGATCGAGCTGGCCCGCCCGTGATAGCCGATGGGAACGTATTTGTAGTTCGGCAATAGCGGATTGTCCGGCCGGAATTGTTTGCCGATATTGGTCGCGTGGTGGATGCCGACGTAAAAGTCGGTGTAGTCGCCGATATGGGCAGGCAGGTGCATGGTGCAATCGCTCGCCTTGTGCAGCAGCGGCTCGGCCGCATGGCGATGGCCGGTGTTGGAGAGCAGTTCCGAAAGCCGCGCACGCAGCGCCCGGCGCAGAGGGGCCCCTGCGGCGAATAGCGGGTTGAGGTTCGCCGCGCGGCACAATCTCGCAAGTTCGCCCGGCAGCAACCCCTCGCCGGATGCCCCGGTGAGGTCGAGGATGAAATCCCCGATCGCACAGCCGATGCGCGGATCGCCTTCGCCATGGCTGAACACGCCCAAGGGCAGGTTCTGGACCGGGAAATCGGGATGGGCGTCCGCGCCCTCCACCCAGCAGGCGAGGGCGGGATCGTGCGTCGCGTCGCTCACTCGTTCGCCTCCGGCGGACGGTGCAGCCAGTCGGCATGACGCGGCGCTCTTTTGGTTTCGCTCCATTCCTGCAGCATCGCCGGCGCGACGCGGGCCAGCTCGGCATATTGCTCGTCCGTGCCGATATCGCAGGCGAGCTCTATCCGGTGTCCGTTGGGATCGAAGAAATAGATCGATTTGAAGATGCCGTGGAAGGTCGGGCCGAGCACATCCACGCCCATTGCTTCGAGATGCCCCTTGGCTGCGAGCAGTGCGTCCTCGCCGGGGACCTTGAAGGCGATATGCTGCACCCAGGCGGGCGTGTTGGCGTCGCGGCCCATATCCTTCTGGTTCGGCAGCTCGAAGAAGGCCAGCACATTGCCGCCGCCTGCATCGAGGAAGACATGCATGTAGGGATCGTATTCGCCGGTCGAGGGCACATGATCTTCGGCGAAGGCGGTGGTGTATTTCATGCCGAGCGCGCGCTCGTAGAACTCAACCGGTTCCCTGGCATCCTTGCAGCGATAGGCCGCGTGGTGGATGCCACCCAAGGCAAAGGGATGGGTCATTTCTTCTCTCCTGCCGCCAGCACGCCGCGTTCGATCTGGTCGCGTTCAATCGACTCGAACAGCGCCTTGAAGTTCCCTTCGCCAAAGCCCTCGTCGCGCTTGCGCTGGATGAATTCGAAGAAGACCGGACCGATTTTGGGCTGCGCGAAAATCTGGAGGAGGAGACGCGGATCGCCTTCCTCGGTCGAACCGTCAAGCAATATGCCGCGCTTTTTCAGCTCCTCCACCGGCTCACCGTGCCCCGGCAGGCGCTCGTCGAGCATGGCGTAATAAGTGTCGGGCGGCGGAGGCATGAACTCCACGCCGAATGTCTTGAGCTTGTCCCAGCCAGCGAGGAGATCGTCGCAGATCAGCGCGATATGCTGGATGCCCTCGCCATTATAGTCGCGCAGAAATTCCTCGATCTGCCCGCCGCCCGACTTGCCTT
>DASWIR010000325.1:0-4106 GCA_036397575.1 Alteraurantiacibacter sp.
AGGCTCGAGCTGGTCCTTGATCACCAGCCAGGTCGAGCCCCAGATGAGCGCGAGCAACAGGAATGGAATCGCAATCCCGGGACGCAGGAGGGCGTGAGGCGGGTTGTAGCCGATCATAAGGCGGCGATCGCCTTACCGAGCGCCGCCGCATCCTCCGCCCTCGTATCCCAGGCGGTGACGAAGCGGGCGGCGTCTGCCCCCCAATCGTAGAAACCGAAGCCCCGCGCGCGCAATGCCTCGCGCTCCTGCGCGCTCATACGGCAGAATATTTCGTTGGCCTCCACCGGATGAAGCAGCCGCTCTCCCGCTCCCGTCGCGATTTCCTGCGCCGCGCCATTGGCCGCTGCGGCATTATGGAGCCACAAATCCCCTTGCAGCATGGCGAGTATCTGCGCTGCCATGAAGCGCCCCTTGGACTGAAGATGGCCTGCCCGCTTGCGGCGATAGCGGGCCACATCGGCCAGCTGCGGATCGAAGAAGACGATCGCCTCCGCGCTCATCCCCCCGTTCTTGACGCATCCGAAGCTGAGCGCATCGACTGGCCCCGCGACTTCGGCCGGCGGACGCAGGAGATGCGCGACCGCATTGGCGAAGCGCGCGCCGTCCATGTGGAATTTCAGTCCGCGCGGTCCGATCTCCATATCGAGCGCGGAAAGTTCGGCCGGGCGATAGACGCGGCCATATTCACTTGCCTGAGTGATGGTGACCGCATGCGGCTGGACCTGATGGACGTCGTCTCGGATCGGATCGAGTACGGCGCGCAAGGTCTCGGGCGTCATCTTGGCGCCTTCGCCGCCTGCCAGAATCAGCTTGGCACCATGGAGGTAGAAGCCAGGCGCCCCGCCTTCGTCCATCTCGACATGCGCCTCGCGGTGGCAGATCACTCCGCCATGCGGAGGAACCATGGCCGCAAGTGCCAGGCAATTGGCCGCAGTTCCGGTGGCGACCCACAGCACCGCGACTTCGCGCCCGAACAGCATCGCGAACTCGTCATCGAGGCGGCTGCTTAGAACGTCCGTGTCGTAGGGCGTATCCTGACTATCCGCCGCGCGCATCGCCTCCCACACGCGGGGGTGGACGGCAGCGGCATTGTCCGACAGGAACTGCATGAAACGCGCAATGGCCGCACGCGCGGCGCGGCGCAAGATGGAGACTTGGCTGGCGATGAGCGAGAAAATCGAAATCACGCATGTCGGAGGCGAGAATGCCGGGGCTTATCGCGCCGAGCTGCCCGACCTGAAAGAGCATGCCGAACTGACCTGGCATCGCAGCGGGAACGACCGCGTCGCGGATCATACCTACACACCGCCGGAAATGCGCGGACGCGGCATTGCCGGAAAGCTGGTGCAGGCCATGATCGCCGATGCGCGCGAGCAGGGCTTCAGGATCGTGCCGCATTGCCCCTATGTCGCAGACTGGTTCGACCGCCACCCGGAAGAGGCGGATTTGCGCGCCGAATGACCGGAACCCTTACCGCAAAGACGAGGCGAGCCGGACGCAGGACGAGGCAATCCGCTACGTCGGAACGCGCACCCATCACACCCGTTGATTGAGTGCACGAACCGATGACGCGGCAAGCGCCGGCGGTGCACAAGCTCACTCGCCATCGCGCCCGCCATCGGCCAGAAGGAAAGGAGCCATTCAATGACCCAGCCAAACCAGACATATGCCAACGATCCGAAATTTTCGCCCGAGGAACTGGACCGGCGCCGCGAGTTCGACCGGAGCCGCCCGATTGAGCGCGACGAAACCACTTTCCTCATCAGTTCGGAGAAGGTCGATGGGACCCATGTCTATTCGACCGATGGCGAAAAGATCGGCACCATCGACAGCCTCATGATCGGGAAGCGCAGCGGGCGGGTGGAATATGCGGTCATGAGCTTCGGCGGCTTCCTGGGAATGGGCGAAAGCTATCATCCGCTCCCATGGGACGCGCTGGACTATGACACCGAACGCGGCGGATATGTCGTCAACATCGACAAGGAACGGCTGAAGGAAGCGCCCTACTACACGCGCGACACCTTGCCGAGTTTCGACCGCACCTTCGGCGAGAACGTCTATGGATATTACGGCGTGATCTACTGATCCGGTCGCTCGCCGCAACGACGGTGGAAGAGAGCCTCGGGGAACCGGGGCTCTTTTCGTTTTATTTCAGCCCGGCAGTTCGGAGAAATCGACTTCGGCAATCCGCGCCACGATTTCGCGGCGCAGTTCGCGCGCCACTTCCACAGGCAGGCCCGGTATATCCAGCGTTCCCCCGGCAAGGCCGAGATTGAGCGTCGCATAGCCGCGCCAGCGGGCCAGCGGGCCCTGGACGATCTCGACCGATTGCAGCTTCACTTGCGAGGCAACGGCAAGGAGCGGGGCCAGGCTGCCTTTCCGCGTGTAGACTTGCCGCGCATCATGCGCATGGCGATGGCGCCGCCAGGAAATGTAGCTCCCCAGCGCGATCAGTCCGATCGCGGCCAGCGCAATGCCGAATGGCAGCAGAGAGCCAATGGCGATGGAAACGCCAATCCCCGCCGCCAGCGCGATCGCGATGCCCACCACCGCTTCTGCCACCCATGGGTCGGCCATTGGCCGGCGCCAGTCGAGCCCTTGCGGAGGCGGCGCAATGCCTGCTTCGCGTACCAGCGGCCAGATTTCCTCAAGCTTCGCGAAGGGCGCGACCACATGGCTCGACGAGCCGGCATCGTCGCGCGCGAGGCTGACGAATTTGAGCGAATGCCAGCCGAAACGGCTGCGGACGAGGCGGGTACCCACCAGCGCCGCCTGCACCCGGTGGGCCGGCAGCGTCACGTCGGAGCGGTTGAACAGCCCCCGGCGGCGGCGGAAACCCCGATCCGTCCGTTCGAGGACGAAGCCATATTCGCGCGCGAATGTGCGGACGAGGCCCGTGATACTGCCCAGTGCGATCACACCGAGCAGCCCGCCCAGCAGCGCGAATGCCTGCGCTGCGCGGCTGGAATGTTCGATCCAGTCCCGCTGGCCGCCCAAAATGCCGGCCCAGTTCTCCCATTCCCAGATGTCGAAGGGCAGGAGGAAATCGAATTGCTGCGCCGCACCGAGCAATACGGCGAAGATCACCAGCGAGAATTCGAACAGGCCGAAAGTGAAGACGCGCTTCTCGTCCATCGCGAAAAGCGCCTGGGCATTCTCCTCAGGCTCGGCGGGTATGACGGCCTCGCCGGCCTCTGCCGTTCCTTCGCGGCGCTCGCGCACCAGCCGCCTGACTCGCTGCGCCTCCTCGAGCGAAAGATAGGTCAGCGCGATCTCTTCCTTGCCGCCGGCCCCGGTTTCGAATTTGACCTGCGCCAGGCCGAACAGGCGCGGCAGGAATTTCTGCTCGATGCTGACATCCTGGATCCGTTCGTAAGGGACGGAGCGCGCGCTCCGGCTCAATATGCCCTGCTCCACACGGATGTCGTCCGAGCCGGTGCGATAGGTCAGGCGATGCCAGGCGAGCCAGGACAGGCCAAGGCTGGCGGCCATGATTGCCAGCAAGATCGGGACGACGGCGAGAATCCCGGCGGCGATCATCCCGCTGCCGTAAAGGCCCGCCGCAATAGGCAGGGCCGCCTGGCCGAGGCCGGATACCGCCTTGACCAAAAAGCCTTTGGGATCGGTGCGGCGCGGTTCGTCCTCGCCCGCCGGCACAGTTACCGTTTCGCCTTCGCTCACAGCGTATCCCGGCGGATCTTGGCGCGAATCGCCTCGCGCATGGCAAGCGCGTCTTCTTCGGCGAGCCCGGGCAGCGAGACGGAGGCATTATGGGTGCCCGCCGTGTGCAGCACGAGCGTGGCGAGGCTGTAATAGCGCTCGACCGGTCCCTTCTCGACGTCGATATGCTGGACGCGTCCGAAAGGCACGATCGTGTCCTTGTGGAACAGGAGGCCGCGTACGACCTGCAACCGGTCCGCTCCCATGCGGTAACCGCGCGCCTTGTAGCGCCGCCAGGGAAGGCCGATCACCATCCAGGCGGCCAGAACCCAGACCGGACCGGCGATCGCAGCAGGCGGAAGCAAGCGCGACACCTCGACAACCAGCGATCCGATGAGGAAAGGCAAGACCAGGAGAAATGCACCAACGCGCAGCGCCTTGACATG
>DASWIR010000326.1:0-8902 GCA_036397575.1 Alteraurantiacibacter sp.
TGAACGAGGCGCTGGGACTAGACCAAGCCTGGCCAAACATATGCCAAGCACTCGCAGGGCAGAAGTTTCAGAAAATGACAGGCCTTCCCGTCCCTACGCGCATCGGTGCCGACATGAGTTCGGCCACGATCTTCAAATTTCGGTTATCCGAAGGTAAACCCATGTCGAAATCAGCCAGCCCCACCAACCTGCTTCTCTACGGACCTCCAGGGACGGGAAAGACGTTCAACACCGCGCAGGAGGCAGTGCGCCTCTGCGATGGCCAAGTGCCATCGGATCGAGAGGCGCTCATGGGGCGTTATCAAGAACTCGTTTCCGCCAAGCGAATTGGCTTCGTCACCTTCCATCAGAATTTCAGCTACGAAGACTTCATTGAAGGGTTGCGTCCCGCTCCCATCGATACTGACGAGGGCGGCACGGCAGGTTTTCAGCTTCAGCCCGAACCCGGAATCTTTCGCCGAATTGCCGAACAGGCCCAGACTTCTGGTCTGTCGAAGGATGGCGAGGAACTCGATCTCGAACGCCGCACGATCTTCAAGATGTCGCTTGGTGAGGTCGGAAAGTCCGAATTCGACTACGTGTTCCGCGACTCCATCGACGGCGGTTTTGCCATGTTCGGGTTCCGGGATGTGGATTGGTCGGACGAGAAGTTCGAAGATCGCGAGGAAATCCTGTCTGCACTCAAGCAGAGATTTCCAGACGAGGAAATTACGCTCAACAAGGGGCTAGGTCGTATCGACATTCAGGGTTCCCAAGGAGCTTGCGGTCTGATTCATAGGTTTCCGTTTTTGGGAGACGGGAGCGTTGTGGGATGGGCGTCAAGCGATATGAGCTGAGCGATCGGCAGTGGGAGCGGATAGCGCCGATGCTGCCGGGCAAGGTGAGCGATCCGGGTCGGACGGCGGCGGACAACCGGTTGTTCGTGAACGGAGTTTTGTGGGTGCTTCGCTCAGGCGCGCGCTGGTCCGATCTCCCCGAGCGCTATGGCAAGTTCAAGTCGGTGCACAAGCGCTTTACCCGCTGGGCAAAGGCCGGCGTGTGGGAGAACGTGTTCGCCACGCTCAGCCGCGACCGGGACAATGAGTATCTGATGATCGACAGTGCGATCGTTCGAGCGCATGCCCAGGCCGCCACCGGCCAAAAAGGGGGGTCTGCGACCAGGCTCTGGGGCGCTCCCGAGGCGGACTGACGAGCAAGTGGCATCTGGCAGTGGACAGCCTTGGCCGGCCGGTGCGGTTCATCCTGACCGGCGGCAACGCCAGCGATGCAGGCCAGGCGCTTGCGCTGCTGAGCGGCCTCGACGCCCGCCATGTCATTGCCGACAAGGCCTATGATGCTCACGCCATTCTCGATCATATCGAGGCGAGCGGCGCCAAACCCATCATCCCCCAGCGCACCTGCATGCCCCGCAAACGCGCCTTCGATCCCGCCATCTACAAACTGCGCAATCGCGTCGAACGTACCATCGGTTGGCTCAAACAACTCCGCCGCATCGCCACCAGATACGATCGACTACCCGCCAACTATCTCGCCAGCCTCTATCTCGCATCCCTCTCCTTCTGGTGCTGAATGTCGAATCAACCTAGCCTTTCGCGCGGGCCTCAGCCCAGGCTTTTGCCCCTTTCTGCGATTGCCGATCGATCTTCGGCACCTCGACGATGTCCGCCGGATCGATAGCCGCGCCGATATAGTCTGCAACCGAACTGGTGGCCGCTCGCGGATCTTCCAGCACATCCTCGAACCACAGGACCAATGGCATCAGGCCGAGATCGCGATACATGGATTCCCACGCGCTCTCCTGATCCTCGATCAGGCGCAGCGCATTCTCGACCGCCTGCCCGGAATATTCGGGCTCGTCGCGGCCACCTCTTTCCTGTTCCTTGCGCCAGACGCCCGAGAGCATCGCCCTCGCATAGGAAATCGCATGCGCATCGCGGTCCCTTCGCTTGAGCTGAACCACCTTGCTCCCCCTTCCCCCGGCCAGCATCAGGCGCATGACTTCGGCAACCAATTGCGGATTCTCCTGCTGGAGGGATTCGAGCTGGAGCGGGAACGCCTTGAGCCCGAACACACCGTTGGGCGAGGTCCGCCGGTACAGGGCTTCGCGCCATATCGCGGATTGCCGCGCCGGCTCCCCATGCGCCTTGCCACAAGGACCCACGGGCTCGAAATTGAGATACTCGAGCGGCGCGCCAAGGCAGCCGGTTCGCCAGAGCAGGTGGCTTACATAGGTGCTGCCGCTTCGCGGAACCGAGGCGAAGAGGTAGGACAATTCCGGCGCTGCAACCCGGTGCGGGAAATCGAACCGCACCTCGTAACCTGTGACGATCCCCGCATCCATGACCCGAGCATTGAAGCACCGGATAGCAAGGTCAAGCGTTCAAAGCGCCTCGAACCGCCCCAGTTCCTTGGGGCTGAGCCGCACCGAAATTCGCCTCAGAGGCCCATTCTCGCCTTCCCCGCCGTCCTCGTCCGCTATCATATCGCCATGCGAATGCAGCCAGGCCAGCCGCTGGCCGTCGCTCGCGGAGATCACGAATTCGTGCAGCTGCGCCTGGAATGTGAGCAATGTGTCGATTCGCCGCAGCAGCGCCTCGACGCCGAAGCCTGTTTCGGCTGAAACGGGCACGACCATATCGTCGGTAGCGGCAATGGCTTCCAGCTCGCCGCGCTGCTCCTCACTCAGCATGTCCCACTTGTTCCACACCTCGAGCATCGGCTTTTCGCCTGCCTCGATGCCCAGTTCGGCCAGCACTTCGAGCACTTGCCGTTTCTGGACCTGGTTGCCGGGGTTGGCCATGTCGCGGACATGGAGGATCAGGTCGGCAGCCACCACCTCTTCCAGAGTCGCCCGAAATGCTGCGACCAGCTGCGTCGGCAGATCGGAGATGAAACCCACAGTGTCGGACAGTATGGCCTTCGGAATGCCCGGCAGCGCGATCGCCCGCATGGTCGGATCGAGCGTGGCAAAAAGCAGGTCCTCGGCCATCACTTCCGCCCCGGTCAGGCGGTTGAACAGCGTCGATTTGCCGGCATTGGTGTAACCGACCAGCGCAATCACCGGCCAGGGCGCCCTTCCCCGCCGTTCGCGATGGAGTGCGCGGGTTTTCTTCACCTGGTCGAGTTCGCGCCGGAGCCGCGCCATACGGCTGCGGATCATCCTGCGGTCGGCCTCGATCTGGGTCTCGCCAGGGCCGCCGAGGAAGCCGAAGCCGCCGCGCTGCCGCTCAAGGTGAGTCCAGCTGCGCACCAGCCGGCTCTGCTGATAATCGAGATGAGCCAGCTCGACTTGCAGCCGCCCTTCCGCGGTCGCCGCTCGCTCACCGAAAATTTCCAGGATCAGCCCGGTGCGGTCGATCACCTTGCGCTTGAGCTTTTCCTCGAGATTGCGCTGCTGGATCGGGCTCAGCGCGCCATCGACAACGAGCAGCTCTGCTTCCGCCATGTTACAGGCTGCCTCAATCCGCTCCACCTGTCCGGCGCCGAACAATGTCGCGGGCTTGGGCGACCGCACCGCCACGACGAAAGCGTCGGCAACCACGATACCTATAGCTTCGGCAAGGCCCTTGGCTTCTTCGAGTCGCACATCGGCATCGACGCCGCGATTCTCGCTCTTTACGTCCGGGCATACGATCACGGCCCGCGCGCCGCGGGTAACCTCGCCTTCGATGTCGTCGCCGAAATTCAGTCGCCAGTCCCCGCAATGTCCGCATCGTCCTCGGTCAGATCGACCGGGTCGGCTGGCTGGATCGTGGACACGGCATGCTTATAGGCCAGCTGCACCAGCCCTTCCCGCTCCAGCAGGATCGAGAAAAGGTCGTGCGCTGCGATGCGGCCCTGCAACATGACGCCGTTGACGAGGAACATGGTCACCTGCACTTCCGCCTCACGCACGCGCGAGAGGAATACTTCCTGCAGCAACCGCTTTTTCGAGCCGTCGCCGGCTTCGGGCAGCGCGAAATTCACCGCCTCGCCAGGCATGATTGTGGAAATGGCGTGCTTGTAGACCAGCTGAGATTGGCCGTCGCGCCGCAGGAGCAGTGAGAAATTGTCGAACCAGGTGACGATGCCCTGCAACTTCACGCCCTTCACCAGGAAGACGGTGACGGGAATTTTTTCCCGTCGCAGGTGGTTGAGGAACACGTCCTGCAAATTGCCGCCGCGCTCCGCCGGCTGCTGCTTGGCCGCGGGCCGCGCCGAAAGGGTGGTATCCGACATAGCCAGTCCTTCTCTTGTTGGCGGAAGGCCGGGACTCGAAATCGGCGACCTGCCGCGTTCTGGCGCCGCTGCGACGCCGGTTTCAAGCGCTTAAGATAATCAATGTTGCAGTGCAGCGCTACTGGCTTTCGCAAGAAAAGTTGCCGAAGCTATTTGTTCCCGTTCCGCTCGCCCATGCCGAGCAATTTCAGCTTCCGGTGGAGAGCCGATCGCTCCATCCCGATAAAGGCGGCGGTCTTCGAGATGTTGCCTGAAAAGCGCCGAATCTGGACGTTGAGATATTCGCGTTCGAAGTTCTCGCGCGCTTCGCGCAGCGGGATTCCCATCAGCGAAGAGAAACCGGCATTCTCGCCAGCCCTGGTGTTGGAGATTTCCGCCGGCAGCATATCCGGGTCGATTTTCGGCAAGCGTTCGCGCGGAGCGAGAATCACCGTGCGCTCCACCACGTTGCGCAGCTGGCGGACGTTGCCTGGCCAGTCATAGGCCTGGAGTGCTGCCATCGCTTCAAGTGAAATCTCGGACTGGTCGATTCCCTGCTCGGCAGCGTAGCGCGAGAAGAAATGCTCGATCAGCGCTGGTATGTCGTCGCGGCGTTCGGCCAGCGACGGCACTGCCACCGGTACGACGTTGAGACGGTAATAGAGATCCTCGCGAAAGCGCTTTTCGGCGATTTCCTTTTCGAGATCCCGGGCGCTGGAGGAAACGATCCGCAAATCGACACCGATCTGGCGATTACCGCCCGCCCGCACGAAGCTCTGCTCGGTCAGCACGCGCAATATCCGGGCCTGAGTGCTTTCCGGCATGTCGGCGATTTCGTCGAGGTAGAGCGTACCGCCATCGGCAAGCTCCAGAAGGCCGGGACGCAATAGCTTGCCGTCCTCTTCCTCGCCAAACAGTTCCTGCTCGAAGAGTTCGGATGTTATTCGCGCCGAATGGACCGTGACAAAGGCTTTGTCCGCCCTGGGGCTCCAGGAATGAAGCAGCCTGGCGGCGACTTCCTTGCCCGACCCGGCCGGACCCGTAATAAGCACGCGGCTGCCTGTGTTCGCAACACGCTTCAGAGTAGCGCGTACCTGATTGATCACGCTCGAATTGCCGGTGAACTCGTCGGCCCGATTGAAGTCACCGCGCAATTGGGTATTTTCCCGCCGCAGCCGCTCGGTCTCCGTCGCCCGCTCCACCAGCAACAGCAATCGCTCTGCCTCGAAAGGCTTCTCGATGAAATCGATGGCCCCGCGGCCAACCGCGGCCACCGCCGTGTCGATATTCCCATGACCGGAGAAGATGATCACCGGCAAATCCGGTTCGCGCGCCTTGATCGCATCGAGCACTTCAAGCCCGTCCATCGGGCTGCCATGCAGCCATACATCGAGCAGGACGAGGCTCGGCCGCCGCTCGTCGATCATCGCCAGCGCGGCAACGCTGTCTCCCGCCGTGCGGCATTCATAGCCCTCGTCGGCGAGAACGCCGGCCACCAATTCGCGAATGTCCCTCTCGTCATCGACGACAAGGATGTTAAGCGCCATCAGGCTGCCTCCCATTCAGTCATTGCAACTTCGCGTATCATTCCGCCGCCTCGCTTCCCGTGAGCCTGTCGGCCGGCGCTCGGGCAAAGCGCATCGTGACGCGCGAACCGCCTTCCTTCCTGCTTGAAAAATGCATGTCGCCGCCGTGTTCCTCGACGATCTTGTTGACGATGGCGAGACCGAGCCCTGTGCCCTTCTCGCGCGTCGTCACATAGGGCTCGACGATCCGCTCGCGATCCGCCGGCAAGCCGACTCCGTTATCGGCGATTGCCACCTCCACGAAATTCTCATCCGCACTCATTTCGACAGCAATCTTGCCGCGATAATCGACATCCTTGGTGACCGCGTGCGCATCGATCGCCTCGGTCGCGTTCTTGAGAATGTTGGTGACTGCCTGGCCGAACTGATGACGGTCGCAGGCGAGTTTGAGCGCGCTGTCATCGGCCGAAAAGGCGAAGTTGATATCCGGACGCGCGACTTCTTGCAGGAACAGCGCCTGGCGTACCAGGTCGACCGCATTTTCCTGCCGGAAGACAGGTTTGGGAAGCCGCGCGAAAGAGGAGAATTCGTCGACCATTTTCCTGAGGTCGCCCACTTGGCGAACGATCGTGCTGGTCAGCTCGTCGAATAGCTCGGGATCTTCGTTGATCTTGTCGCGATAGCGGCGCTTGAGTCGCTCGGTCGCCAGCTGAATCGGTGTCAGCGGGTTCTTGATCTCATGGGCGATACGGCGGGCGACGTCCGACCAGGCGGCCTGCCGCTGGTCCAGCAATTGGCGGGTAATATCCTCGAAAGTGATTACATGGCCTTCCGCCGAGGGCGCCAGCTTGACCGCCAGCGTCAGCAAATCGTCGCCCTTCTTGTACTGCACGAGGCCGCTCTTCAGCCCGGCATCGGCCAGCGCTGCGATCTCGTGCGCGATTTCGACGAGCGGGAGACCAACCGGCGCCGGCCCCTTCTTCTCAAGCAGGAGGGCTTGCGCCGACGAGTTCATCAGCAGCACCCGCCCTTCCCCATCGATCGAGATGATCCCGGCTGTCATCGATTCAAGCACGGCCTCGATAAAGGCACGGCGATTCTCGATCTGACGGTTGGCGTTGACCAGATCGCCCGTCTGCTGCTCGATCTGGGCGGTCATGCGGTTGAAGGCACGGTTCAAAAGGCCGATCTCGTCCGAGCCGGTGCGCCCTTCGACCCGCATCGAGAAATTGCCTTCGCCCACGCGCCGGGCGGCACCGACCAGCTCGGTCAACGGGCGCACTTGGCGATCGGCGAAACGCAGCGCGAACCATACCGCAAGTCCCACGAGGGCCAGCGACACGGCGAATAGCGCAAAGTTGAAATTGAGCTGGAGGGTGCGGGCTCTCACAGTGAGGTCGTCATAGGCGGCGACCACGCTTTGCGCGCGTTCCCACTGGCTCATCGCGTCCGCATCGGAGCCGCGGGCGATGTAGAGATAGATTCCGGCGTTCTCGTCGATCGGTGTGACTGCTTCAATCCGCTCCGACGTTGCATGAACGACGAAATTCTCGCCGGCGTCGAGAGCCTCTATGTCGGCCGGTAAGATACGCTGGCGCTCGATATCGTCGTCGGGATCGACAATTGCGGCGATCCGGAATTCCCCATCCTCGCCGCGCTGCAGGATCGCCGATTCTCCCAATTCGCGGTTGAGCACCTGCCTCGCGTAGCCCTCGCCGAAATCGGGGCTGAGTATCGATTCCTGTGCGAGGTAATACCGCAGGTCGCTCGCCATGGTGATGGCGTTATCGCCCATATTTTTCTGGTTCTGCTCATAATAGCCCTGCGCCAGCTGATTGGCGTTCTCGAGAATCCCTCGCGACCGGTCGGAAAACCAGAATTCGATCCCGGTCTGGAACAGGAACGAGGCGAAAACCGCCACCAGCAGTGTCGGTACGGCGGCCACCAGTGAGAAGAAGAAAACTAGCCGCTGGTACAGGTGCGCCGGAGCGCCGGCCGCTCGGCGCACGGCCATGCGGCGGCCGAACAGCACCAGCAGGGCCATGGCCGGGATCAGCGTCCCCACAAGCAGGAAGGCCGCCTGCCCCGCCGGAATCAGCTCGCCTTCCTGGAGAGGACTCGACAGATAGAACCAGCTCGCCAGCGCCATGACTATCAGTGCCAGGGCCGACAAAACTTCCAGAACCGCAAAGACATTCGCTCGCCGGGCGGAAACCATGGCGCGGCGCAGCCAGCGCGGCGAACGGCGCTGCGAGATGCGGCCCTCAAGGTGTGGCGATTCTGCCATAGTTGCGCTGCTACAACGAGACTGTTGCCCCTTTGCAAGGGTTTTTCGGCGACCCGGTCTATTTCCCGCCGAATTCTTCGGCGTCGATGGCAAGATCCGATAGCCGCTTGCGCAGCGTATTGCGGTTGATCCCAAGCACTCTGGCCGCCTGCAGCTGGTTACCGCCCGTTTTCCGCAGCACATGTTCGAAGAGCGGCCGCTCGAAGGCCGCCAGTGCTGCGTGATAAAGCGTGCCGGAGGATGGATCTTCGCGTTTCAGCCAGCCCTCCAGCGCTGCTTTCCAGTCTTGCCTTTCGTCATCATTGCCACGCATTTCAGGCGGCGCGAGCAGTGAACGAACGGTCTCCTCATCCACCTCCTCGCTGCGGGTGAGCAAGGCGGCACGCATCACGAAATTGCGCAATTCGCGGACATTGCCGCGCCAGTTCTGCACCGCGAGCAGCCTCTCCGCCCCGTCGGACAGCCGCCGTCTCGGCAGGCCCTCCTGCGCTGCCAAGGCCAGGAAATGCCGCGCCAACGCACCAATGTCCTCGCGCCTGTCGCGCAGCGGGGGCAAATGGATCGGCACGACATTGAGCCGGTAATAGAGATCTTCCCGGAATTTGCCCTCCGCAATCATCGGTTCAAGGTCGCGATTGGTGGCGGCGACGATACGGACATCGACCGCTATCTCCTCGCGTCCGCCGACCCGCCGGACACGCCCCGATTGCAGCGCTCGCAGCAGCCGTGTCTGCGCTTCAAGCGGCATGTCCCCGATCTCGTCGAGGAACAGGGTTCCGCCGCTGGCTTGCTCGAATTTGCCGGCGGTGCGCGCGACTGCCCCTGTGAAAGCGCCTTTCTCGTGGCCGAACAGTTCGCTTTCGATCAGCTCGTGCGGAATCGCCGCTGTGTT
>DASWIR010000327.1:0-2576 GCA_036397575.1 Alteraurantiacibacter sp.
CCCCGGATCGCCAGCTCCTCGAGCGTTTCGAGGCAATCGGCGGCAAAGCCGGGCGCCGCGATGGCGAGGCGCTTCGTATCTCCCCTCGCCAGTTCGGCGATCACCGCATCGGTCGCCGGTTCGAGCCATTTGGCACGCCCGAACCGGCTCTGGAAGGTGGTACGAATTTCAAGGCCCGGCCGCGCCAGCGCAGCCTCGAGCAGCCGCGCGGTCTTCATGCACTGGCAGTGGTAGGGATCGCCCAGTTCCAGCGTGCGCTGCGGCATGCCGTGAAAGCTTAGCAGCAATACTTCCGGCCGGAACGCCAGCGAATCAAGTTGCGCGTCCAGATCCTTCGCCAACGCCTCGATATAAAGCGGGTCGTCATGATAGGGCGGCAGTGTGCGCAGCGCAGGTTGCCAACGCATTGTCCGCAGGCAATCCCCGGCCTTGTCCACAACCGTCGCCGTCGTGGCAGCGCAATATTGCGGATAGAGCGGCGCAAGCAGGATGCGTTCGCAGCCCGCATCCATCAGCCGCTGCAATTGGTCGCCGATCGCAGGCTTGCCGTAGCGCATGGCCCAAGCGACCTGCACGGCATCGTCCAGCCGCTCCTGCAGGCTGACCGCCTGCCGCGCGGTGATCGCGGCGAGCGGAGAGCCATCCTCGGTCCATACCTGTCTATAGGCATGTGCGCTTCTCTTCGGCCGGGTGTTGAGGATGATGCCGCGCAGGATCGGCTGCCAGAGGACCGGCGGAATTTCGACCACGCGCCGGTCGGAGAGGAACTCCGCCAGATAGCGCTTCACGGCTCCCGGCTCCGGCGCATCGGGTGTGCCGAGATTGACCAGCAGCACGCCGACCCCGCCGCTTTTCACCGGCGAATGGCCGGGCGGGAGCTGCTGCTCCTGCCAGGTCACAGACTGCCGCCGAGCAATGGCAAGCGCCGGATACGCACGCCCGTTGCGGAGAACAGCGCATTGGCGATGGCTGGCGCGGCGACCGCGACGCCCAGCTCACCCGGATCGAATGGCTCCTCTTCGCTGGCGATGAATTCCACTTCAATTTCCGGTGAATTGGCAAGACGTGGGATACCGAGTTCCGCCAGCCGGCGTTTATCGGGAAAGCCGCCCGACCAGCTGCTTGCCGCTCCGCTCGCCAGCGCGATGCCATAGATCAGCCCGCCCTCGATCTGCTGGCGAGCGATGTCCAGATTGACGATCCGCCCGATGTCGACCGAGGCAATCATCTTGTCGATTTCGATCCCGCCCTCGGTAAATCGGGCCAGTGCGATCAGCGCAATGCGCCCGCCCGTCTCGACATCGCCCATCCGGTGGCAAGCAAGTCCCTGGCCGGGAGCGCTGCCCCATTGGGCGAGCTGTGCGGCGCCTTGCAAGCAAGCGGCAAGGCGCAAGTCCTCGCCCAGCAGCTCCATCCGGTAGGAAAGCGGCTCGCGCCCATGCTTGGCGGCAAGCTCGTCCATGAAGCACTCGGTGAAAAAGCACGTATAGCCATGGGCGTTGCCGCGCATCCGCCCCGCGGGCAGCGAGATCGAGACGGGCACATGGTCCACCGCGACGTCGGCAATGGCATATGGCGGCATCGCGCCTTCCAGCGCCAGCGTATCGCCTTCCCCCTGCACATCGTCGATCGCCGCCCAGCTCGTGCGATTTGCGAAAAGCCGGCGACCGAATTCGCGCGCAGCAGGCGGCGCTGCAATGCGCGCGGTCCAGGCGCTTAGGAAGCCTTGCGGCCCGGTGCGCGCGGCCATCAGCGCGGAGACGGGCGGGCGGGGATATTGTGCCAGCGCCTCCTGCGCGCGCGACCAGACGAGCTGCACGGGCCGCCCGGCCTCGCGCGCGATCAGTGCCGCCTCGATTGCATGATCATGTTCCAGCCGCCGGTCGAAACTGCCCCCGGCGGGCATCGGATAGATCACAACATCCTCCGCCGAAATGCCGAGCGCCTTGGCAACCGCCGCGCGCGCGCGCTCCGGCGCCTGGCTCGCGATCCACAATTCACACCGGCCGCCCTCGATCCGCGCCGTGGCAGTGGCGGTTTCCAGCGGAAAGTTTACAGCCGGAGCCACATCGTAGCGCAACGCCAATGTATGATTAGCCAGTGCGACCTCGCCCGCTCCGCGCTCGAACAGACGCCGCGCATTACCGCCGCGCAAGGCTGCATCGAACGCATCGGCGATTTCCGAACTTGATGCCGGACGCGCGACCGTAAACAGCGGATCTATCGCCGCCAGCGCCTTTTCCGCAGACCACCAATTATCCGCCACTGCCGCCAGCCAGCGCTTGCCGTTCACGACATCGAGCACGCCGCGGATACCCGCCGCCTTCGCCACATCGAATTCGGCCAGAAGCGCGCGGTCCACAGGGCCATGGCGTATCGATGCATAGGCCATGTCGGGCAACCGGACATCGCCGGCAAACAGGAAGGAACCATCGACCTTGGCGGGCAAGTCGAGGCGCGGATAGTCCGGCGCGCCTTCGGGCGCGGCGGAATCGGGCACTTCGGCGGCGGGCTGGGGTTGAAGCGGCGGCGGATCGGGCGGTTCGAACTCCTGCGCCTCGTCCACCAAATCGCCG
>DASWIR010000328.1:0-2600 GCA_036397575.1 Alteraurantiacibacter sp.
CGACGTGCACTGCGCAACATTGCTGATGAACAAGCAGCAGGCGGTGCTGCTGGGGGAATATCTCTACAAGGCTTCGGGCGAAACCGACACACACCGGCGCAGGCCGGGGCTGATCGACCGCCTCTTCGCCGGCTGAGCCTATTGCTCTGCGAAGCGCGCCCGCTCGGCCGCGCGGACCGGCCCGGTATCGGGCGGGACCTCCCGCGCCAGCGCCACGGACGCCAGGCACAGCGCTGCAAGCGCCAGCAGCCGCTTCAAAGCTTCACCACCGCCCCGCCATTGTCGGCGCTTTCATACATGGCGGCGATCAGCCGCATATCGCGCAGGCCCATCTCGCCTGGCGTGCGATGGGGCGTATTGCTGCGCGCGGCCTCGGAAAAGCCGTCGAGCTGGGCGGCGAATTGCTGGATCGCATTGCCTGCGCCGATTTCGCGCCGTGGGCCGCCTCCCTCCATCACCAGCCTGTTGTCGTAATAGGTGGTCGCCGGATCCATTATGATCGAAGCGGAGGATCCGAAATAGCGCTGGCGCGCGGCATAGGGCGAGTAACAGTAGGAACTGGAGCCCTGCACGCTGATCCCGCTCGGCATCCTCATGCGCCAGTCGATCCCGCCTTCGACCTCGCGGAAGCGTTCGTCGCCGGCGGGGGTGGAGTAAACTGCTGAGACTTCGACTGGCTCTTCTTCGAGCATCATAAGCGAGGTGTTGAGACCGTAAACGCCGACATCGTACATCGACCCACCGCCGCCGAGCGCCCTGGTCAGCCGCCAGACATGGGGCGGGTACTCAGGATTGGTGTTGAAGCCGTGATCGCACTGCACATGGCGCATAGTCCCGATCTCGCCCGCGCGGATGCGCCGTTGTGCCTCGAGATTCGCCGGCTCGAAATGGACGCGATAGGCGACGCCAAGCTGCCGATTGGCTTCCTTTGCCGCTGCCACCATCGCCTCGCATTCGGCGACTGTGGAGGCCATCGGCTTCTCGCACAGCACGTGCTTGCCAGCCTTCAATGCGCGGATGGTGTATTCTGCATGGAGGCCGACGGGGAGCACGATGTAGACGCAGTCGATCTGCTCGTCCTCCGCTATGCGGTCGAAGTTCTCATAGTTGTAGAGTAGCGAGACGCCGTAGCGCTCGCCGAGCGTGCGCGCCTTCTCGGGATTGCCGGAAACGAAAGCGGTCATGCGCGATTGCCTGGCATCGCCGAAGCCGGGGATCACCTGACCGATTGCGAAGCTCCCGAGGCCGACGATCGCCCAGCGCATTCTTTCGCCGGGCGTTTCGGGAAGCTGGGAGTTGCCCGGCATGGGCTGGCCTTCCGCCTCCTGTGCCAGTGCCCGCGAGGCGGCCGCGGCAATTGGCAGGGTTCCGGCAGCGGCCAGCAAGCGGCGGCGCGTCAGCTGATGGTCGTCTTGGTTCATGGTCTCTCTCCCGGTGTGCGTGATAGCGCTACCATGCACGAAAGAGTGCCCGAGTCACTATTGGTATCGCTGGCCGATCGACGGGACCCATTTCATCACCCCGCCGGCAAAGGGAGTCCATAGCCCGGTGCGGATTCCCGCCTCGGCCAGAATGTCGCTGGTCCACTGGTTGCAGGTATTGGTTGGCGTGTAGCGTCCAGGTGCATCGTAGAATACGTCATGCCGATAGTAGCCGGTGTAGCGCGTGGTTCCGACCTGCGGCGCGAATCTTTCGATCTGTTCGACGATGCGGCGATATTGCTCGTGCGTGATGGTGAGCGGCCGCAGCGATGGGCCGGGCCTTGGCCGCACATAATGCGCGACATGGACGAGACCCTCGCCGCCGAGCCCGATGACTTTCAGCACGGTCGAGAGTTTGAGGTCGCCCCATGTCTCGGTTTCGAGGAAGACGGTCTTTTCGCCCCAGCTCACCGAAACATGCGTATAGGGCCGTCTCTGGGCGAGGATATGTTTGGCCGGGAATTCCCGCCGCCAGTCCTTTTCCGGCGTGACCAGCGGCATAACGAGCGCTGTATGGACACCATTGGTCTCGACCATGATCTCGATGCCGCTTTCCGGTTCCTTCCAGTCCGCATTTCGCGGGACGGACGAGCCGAGCCAGCTGATGAGCATGATCAGGCCGAGCAGCAGGGCGCCGGTCCCCGCAATGGCGCGGACGATCCGCAATGCTATGCGGATTAGCGGGCGGCGCGGCGCCTGAGCCACAATACCGGCCATTCATCTACTTGCAGCCGAGCGGCGAGGCGAAAGCCCGCGCGGAAACAGGCGCGCCGGACCTCTGCCTCCTGGCTGTCGAGGAGTCCGGCCAGCAGCACGCTGCCACCGGCCGAAACCGTCCTGGCGAAATCGGGTGCCAATTCGACCAGCGGTCCGGCGAGGATATTCGCGATCAACAGATCGTAGGGCGCGCGCGCCTGCAAGAGCGGATCGTGCATCCCCGCGGCGACAACCATGGTGACCGCTCCGTGACCGGAGCCCATCCGAACACTATTAAGGGCGGCGTTCTCCTCGACCACTTCCGCGCAGACCGGGTCGATATCGCTCGCGGTCATCAGCGCCCCCGGCCACAGATCGAGTGCGGCGAAAGCCAGCAGGCCGGTGCCGGTGCCGATATCGGCG
>DASWIR010000329.1:0-1544 GCA_036397575.1 Alteraurantiacibacter sp.
GATCGAAGTGATGGTTGCCGAAAAGCAGTATTACAAACCCGGCATCTATCCCGACATCAGCACTACGGGCGATTGGTATCCGGTGGGGCATTACACGCAGATCGTGTGGCCCTGGACGACCCATGTCGGCTGCGCGATCGAAAGCAGCGAGTTCTTCGACTACACGGTTTGCCGTTATACTCCGCCAGGCAATCGAGACGGTAATCCGCTGGTGCCGGGCGGGAATGGCTGGGAGCAAGCAGCGACCGACTAGCCCGCGCGCAATTCCTTCGCCAGCAGGCGGAATTCATCGGCACGCGGCGATCATGACGCTCATCGCCGGCTGTGACTATCTACGGGTGGCTTCAAACACATGGATTGAGCGCCCCTCCTTCCTCATGCTATCCTGTAAAAGAGGTGTCGCGCCCTGATTGTACACCCGTTTGGGGAGGAATCGAATGCGCGGACTGTTCCATTCCATCATTATCCTGATCGCCGCGATCGGGCTTGCCATTGCGTTCGCCGCTCCGGCCAGCGCCAAGAGTGCAGCGGAGGAAGCGGAGCTGGACGCAGCGCGGCAAACCCCTTTGATCTTCTACGCCCTGCGAAGCGCGGTGAGCTATCGGCACGGCGGGCTATGCCGTTCTCGCCTCGACATGCTCCAGCGTGCGACCGAAGACCTCGAATATTACAGGCGCTACCTTCGGCAGAACCCGAAAACCGATAATATGAGTCAAGGCGATATCGACGCAGCGCAGCGCGCGCTCGACCGGGAAAAGCGCCGCGCCTGCAACCCGAACGCGGAGGAGCAGCAGTTCGCGGCGGATGTCTCGGCCCTGCCCGCGCTGACCGGCACGGTCCAGGCCATGCCGTCGCAATCGCAGCCCGGTGCTTCCCAGCAGCGCTACGAGGAAACCAACACGGCGATCACGGCGCTCCGCAACGACGAGACACGCTGCGACATCGAAACCTACCGGCGGTGGATGCAGAGCTATTACGAAATGCTGCAGGATCTTCGCCAGTGGCGCGACGCGGCGCTCGCGGCCGGCGAGTTCTCGGAGGTCGATGCCTGGAGAGCTCACTTTGTGATGCTCAAGGCGCGCTCGATCGTTCGCATGGCAGAGTATAATTTCCTCCGTTACCGTATCCGCTGCGCGAAAATGGCGCGCGACGATTCCCGTCAGGATCAGCGCGAGCAAACGCCGCAGGAGGGCAATCAGTGCGTTCCGGGCGGCGGCGCTTCGGGCTGCGACTATGTACCGGAACCTGGCTGCAAGGAAGGCACGGAGCCGCAATGCGATTTCGAACCGCGCTGCTTCGAAAATGATGCAGGCGGCTGCGACTACCGGCTGCCCGACTTGCCGCCTCCTGAATGCGAGCCGGAGGGATGTTCATGGAACGAACCGCTTACCGATGACGAGCAAGCGATGCTCGATGTCCACAACGAGGCGCGGCACGATTTCGGCGTACCGCCGCTCTTATGGGACGCCGGGCTGGCGGCTTCGGCAGCCGAATATGCCAAGGTGATCGCCGAAACCGGGCAGCTGGTCCATGCTCCGCGCGAA
>DASWIR010000330.1:0-8095 GCA_036397575.1 Alteraurantiacibacter sp.
GAAAAAGACCGCATGCGGATTGCCGACATTGACCGCGGCGGGGTTTTCAAGTTCGTTCCAGCCGACCGGCATGGCAAGGGTGTCCACCGCATAGGCGAGGGGGATAGCTTCCCAGTCGAGTTTTGGGGGCTCGAAAGTGACGGAAATATCTGATCCATCCGGCGCGACTTCCAGCATACCGCCGCTGGTCTCGATCCGCGCCGGTTTTCCCAGCAATAGGCCAATCGCGCGAGTGGCGTTGCCGCAGCTTTCCACTTCACCGCCATCGGCGTTGAAAATCCGCATTTTCAAATCGGCCTTGCCGCTCGGTTCAAGCAGGATCAGCTGGTCGCAGCCGATCCCCGTCTTGCGATCCGCAATCGCCCGCGCAAAGACACTGGTAACGGGCGGCAGCGTCTCCGTGCGCGCGTCGAGCATGACGAAGTCGTTTCCGAGCCCATGCATCTTGATGAAGGATACGCGCATGATCGACCTGCGCCTCTAGGCGCTGGGCCGACCGACCGCAATGCGAACGAATGCGAAATTCAGCTGGCGCGCTTGCGCGGTTCCTGCCCGTCGGCGGGTTCACCGGCAACGCTGCCGCTGTCGGCGTCCTCTTCGATGTAGCTCACTTCGCCCTTGTCGAGAACAAGCGAGGCCTTGGCGAGCCGCTCATATGTCGCGGCGGCGCTTTCGGGACGGCCATACAGGAACCCCTGACCCTTCATGTTGCCCATGCCTTTCAGGAGGTTGTGCACCTCGAAGCTCTCGATACCTTCGGCGGTGATCGGCATTTGCAGTCCGTCACCGAGCGAAATGATCGCTTCCACAACCTTGCCTAGCCCCTCCTCCTCCTTGAGTTCGCGCACAAAGCTGCGGTCGATCTTGATCCGGTCGAAGGGCAGGGATTGCAGCTGCGACAGGCTGGAATAGCCGGTCCCGAAATCGTCCAGGCTGATGCGGATGCCCATGTTCTTGAGGCTTGTCAGGATTGTACGAACCGCTCCGATATTCTCGTGCAAGCAGCTCTCCGTGATTTCGATCTCCAGTCTTTTTGCGGGAAAACCAGTCTGGGTCAGCATCCTTACGACCTTTTGCGAGAACCACGGGTCGCGCAGCTGCAGCGGAGAGATATTGATCGCCAGTGTCAGTTTCGGATCCCAGGCTTTGGCATCTTCCAGCGCCTTGCGGATGATGCTTTCCGACAGGTCGGCGATCATGCCGATTTCCTCCGCGATCGGGATGAAGATCTCCGGCCCGACCATACCGAATTGCGGCGAGTTCCAGCGCGCAAGCATTTCGAAGCCCACCAGTTCACCCGTCGAAAGATCGACCTGTTGCTGATAATAAGGGACGAACTCACCGGCTTCGACCCCGCGCCGGACACCGGTTTCCAGCTGGTTGCGGAAGCGTAGCTCGCTTTCCATCGAAACCTCGTACCAGGCGTAACGGTTCCGGCCCTGCTTTTTTGCGTGATACATAGCGATATCGGCGCGGTGGAGGAGCGATTCCGCCGTAGTGCAATTGTCCTCCATCGGTGTTCCGGTGCGGGCGAGACCGACCGAGACGGTAATATCTATGCCGATGCCATCGATATCCATCGGACGACTTACTTCTTCGATCAGGCGATTGGCGATCTGTTCCACTCTTTCGGGTATTTGCGGATCGAAGGTAATGATGCAGCAGAATTCGTCGCCGCCGATCCGTGCGATCAGCGCGTCATCGGGAAGGCATTCGGAAATGCAGCTGGCTACTTGGGTCAATACCTGATCACCAGCGCGGTGGCCGTTGAGATCGTTGACTTGTTTAAAATTATCGAGGTCGATCATCAGTTGCGCCACCGCCCGGCCGCGCTCAGCCGCTTCGGAGATCATGCGCTCGGTCGCCTCGCCGACGGAGCGGCGGTTGAGGCAGCCAGTCAGCGGATCGACGGCGGCGAGTTCGAGCGCTTTTTCTTCGGCTTTGCGCCGTTCGGCAACTTCCTTTGTGAGCTCCGCGTAGCGGCGCCATCCAAAAATTATCAGCGCGATATTAAGCAGCAGCGTACTGGAAAGCAGCGCATCCGGTCCCGGTCCCCGGCCGAGCAGGTTCCCGAAAGCCTGAGGAAGCACGGAACTACCGGAGGCTACGAACAGCATCACTGCCGCAATCGCGACGCCCAGCGTGACCAAATCGCGGTCGGCGGCTTTCAAGCCCTGGCGGGCCGAACGCATTGACCGGTCTTTCAGCCGCTCCAGCTGTTGCACATCGTCCCCGTCTTTACCGCAAATTTCCCGCTTCGTTATGCTGCAATCTGTTGAAATAATGATTAAGGTTTCCGGAAGCGGCGCTGCGGGATTCTGCGTAGGCCCATCGAGACGAGGAAGGGTGGATGGCCAGACGGTATTGGTTAATGAAAACGGAGCCGGAGGCATTTTCGTGGGATGACCTGGTCAAGACCGGCGAGACGGTGTGGGACGGCGTGCGCAACCACCGGGCAAAGAACAATTTGCAGGCCATGAAGAAGGGCGACCGGGTATTCTTCTATCACTCGGTCACGGGTAAGGAAATCGTCGGCATTGCCGAGGTGAGCCAGGCTGGGCTCACCGATCCCACGGACATGGAAGGCAAGTGGGCAGCGGTGAAAATCAAGCCGGTGCGTGCGTTCAAGAAGCCGGTCACACTGGCCGAAATCAAGGCGACCCCGGAACTCGCCGAGATGGAGCTAGTCAAACTCTCGCGCCTTTCGGTTGCCGAGGTGCGTCCTGAGGAATGGGAGCTGATCGAGACGATGGAGAAGAGTTAAGGCTCAGTCCTGGCGGTTCCGCAGTGAACTTACCGTCGCGCCGGCCGCGGTCAGCCGTTCGATATCGGTCACAAGGTGTAACACTCGCACACCGACGCGTTCCGTCGCTTCGGCGAGTGCCGGGGTGAATTCGCCAGTCCGCTCGATACGTTTCGCCCAGCAGCCATAGGCTTCCGCCAGAGCGGCAAAATCGGGATTGGCAAGGTCGGTCGCGACCACCCGGCCGGGGAACTCCCGTTCCTGGTGGAGGCGGATTGTTCCGTAGGAGGAGTTGTCTACTATGATGACAACTATATCGCACAGGTGCTGGACGGCGGTTGCCAGTTCCTGGCCGTTCATGAGGAAATCGCCGTCGCCGGCAAGCGCGACCACGGTGCGTTCCGGGAAGCGGCGCGCGGCGGCGATGGCAGCGGGCAGGCCGTATCCCATCGCCCCGGCCGTGGGCGCGAGCTGCGAGGGATAGCCCTCGTAGCGCCAGTAACGGTGCCACCAGCCCGAATAATTGCCCGCGCCATTGCACAATATGCTGTCCGCCGGAAGCAGCTCGCGCATAGCCGCGACGCATTGCGCAAGATCGAGCAGCGTGCCGTCGCCATCGGGCAGGGCGAATTCCTGCCACTGCGCATGAGCCATAGAACCGGCGTCGAATGGGATCGGATTTCCGCCCCACAGCGCCGCGCTCTCGGCGAATTCCGCCATGTCGGCGCAGATCGCAAGATCGGCGCGGTAAGTGCTGCCCAGCTCCTCCGGGTCGGGATGGATGTGGATCAGCAGCTGTCCCGGATGATCGGGCGTCACCAGCGTGTAGCCGTCTGTCGTCGCCTCACCAAGACGGGCACCGACCACCAGCAGCAGGTCCGCGGCCTCGATCCGTTCGGCCAGCGCCGGATTGGTCCCATAGCCGAGATTGCCGGCATAGACCCGTGAGCTGGGGGAGATTGCGTCCTGCCGCCGGAAAGCGGTGGCGACGGGAATCCCGATCCGCTCGGCGAACCGGGTGAAATATTCGCGTGCCTTGAGGTTCCAGCCCGCTCCGCCAACGATTGCGACGGGCGATGCGGCATCGGCGATCATCGCCATCATCGTGCCCATGGCGTCAGGGCAGGGGGCCTGTGCCGGGCGCGTGACGGGCGGTCGTGGCCCGGCTCCCGAAACCATTTCGGCCAGCATGTCCTCGGGCAATGCCAGAACCACCGGGCCGGGCCGGCCCGACATCGCCACGGAATATGCCCGCGCGACATATTCGGGAATCCGCTCGGCGCTGTCGATCCGCGCGGCCCATTTGGCGAGCGGAGTAAACAGGGCACGAAAATCGACTTCCTGGAACGCCTCGCGGTCGCGCGCGGAGCTTTCGACATCGCCAATGAACAGGATCATCGGGTGCGAATCCTGCCGCGCGACATGCACGCCGATGCTGGCATTGGTGGCGCCCGGCCCGCGCGTGACGAAACAGATGCCCGGCCGCCCGGTCATCGCCCCGTCGGCGCATGCCATATAGGCGGCTCCGCCCTCCTGACGGCAGGTAATCACCTCGATCTGGGGCGTGTCGACCAGCGCATCGAGCACCGGCAGAAAGCTTTCGCCGGGGACGGTGAAAAGGCGGTCGCATTGCTGCTGCGCCAGGCAATCGACCAGCAGCCGCGCAGCGGATGTCGAGGGACGCGCACTCATCAATTCGCCAATAGCCAGACCGGCGACATGCGGCAATGCGCAAGCGACGGCCGCGTCATGGTTTCCAGGTCCGGTTAACGTCCCGCTGTGGGAAACTCCGGAATCCGGCGGGACACAATGGTTAGCTGCGCGTTAATACCATGCCCATGCGACGCGCACTTGTCCTCACGAATGAAGCGGCCCGGCATCCATTCCGGGCTTCTCTTCCGCCATCGGCACTGAAGGTGGATGAAGTGGAACCCCGGCGTTTCAACCGGCTTGCGCTGAGCGAGGATGTGCGCGGTTTCATGCTGGCCTATTGCGCCTGCTTCCTCGCGGTGCTCACCTTTATTGCCTGATCTGCAGCTCCGAGGCGAGGGCGGCGGCGTCGCTCTCCGCTCTGTAAAGCATCCAGCCGAGCCACGCGGAGACGATGCACATGGCTGCGCTCAGCAGCAATTGCTCGGCCAGCGGAATGCCCGCCGAACCCAGCATGCCGGCGAGCACGGAACCTATCACCATCGCGCCTGAATTGACGATATTGTTGGCCGCAACCGCGCGGCTGGCGGCGCTGGGCTCCACTTTCGTGGTGAGGAACGCATAGAGCGGCACCACGAACATCCCGCCGCCGATTGCAATCAGCACCAGCGCCGCGAGTACCAGCGGCGCGAGCCGTTGGGAGAGAAACTCGCTGACAGTGAACAGCGCATCCGTATCGATTTCCGCCTGCCAGGCACGGCAGACGAAGTAGAACAGCACCACGCATGCTCCCATGAAGAGCACCGAAAAGGGAGCGTAACGGGCCGATACCCGGCCCTTCAGCAACGCGTTGATCGAGATCGATCCGATCGCGACACCGACGGAGAAGGTCACCAGGAAAAGGCTGGCGACCTGCTTGTCGGCCATCAGCACATTCTTGGCGAGAGGCGGGAACTGGATGAACAGCACTGCGCCGATGGTCCAGAAAAAGCTGATGGCGAGAATCGCATAGAATACTTCGCGCTGATGCATTGTGTCGCGGATCAGCCGGATCGATGCGCGCAAAATGTGCCGGTCGATGGGCTCCGGTTCGATCAGCGGCGGTGCTGGCGGAACCTCGCGGCTGACCAAATAGCCGAGCAAGGCAGTCAGAATCACCCCGGCTGCGGCCACTTCCACCTCGATCCAGCCGGCGAGGATCGTGCCCGCTATGATCGCGATATAGGTGCCCGCTTCGACCAGCCCGGTGCCCGCCAGCACTTCGCCCTTGTTCAGGTGCTGCGGCAGGATCGAATATTTGATCGGGCCGAAGAATGTCGAATGCACGCCCATCGCGAACAGGCCCAGCATCATCAGAGGGATCGCGAAAGCTTCGACCAGAATGCCCTGCCAGGCCAGCAGGAGGCCTGCCGCGCCCACGATCATGATGAATATCTCGGCCATCTTCACTGCGCGGATGATCTTCGCCTTGTCGCGCATGTCGGCCAGCTGGCCCGAGAGTGCGGAAAGGATAAAGAAGGGCAGGATGAAGACGCCCGAGGCGATTGCGCTGAACTGCGCCTCGGCCTCTTCCGAATTATAGACGCTGTAGACGACGAACAGCACCATCGCGTTCTTGTACAGATTGTCGTTGAAGGCGTTGAGAAACTGTGTCGCGAAGAGCGGCAGAAAGCGCCTCCGCGCGAGCAGGTGGGTCGAAGTTGTCATGCCTTCCCTTGGCGCGGTCGCGTCTGGAGCACCGTCCCTAGCGGTGTTGCGATAGCGGACAAGCCTTTTCGATTTCCTTCCGCCGGCCGATGTATCGCGCTAAGGCTGTGCCGCGATGCTGACCCTGCCCAATATTCTCACATTGTCGCGGATCGTTACCGTTCCGTTCCTGGCCTTCCTGCTGTGGTGGCCGAACTGGAACCTGGGTTACCTGCTTGCCTTCGGGCTTTACTGCCTGATGGGTATCACCGACTATTTCGATGGCTATCTCGCGCGCTCGAGCGGGGCGGTGTCGAAGCTTGGCGTGTTTCTCGACCCGATCGCCGACAAGATCATGGTTGCCGCTGTGATCCTGGTGCTCACCGCACAAGGCTATTTGCGCGGGCCTTATGTGGGCGACATGCATGTGATCGCGGGGCTCATCATCCTGATCAGGGAGATCGCCGTTTCCGGCTTGCGCGAATTCCTCGGCGGGCTGCAGGTTTCGATACCGGTCAGCAAGCTCGCCAAGTGGAAGACGACCTTCCAGCTACTCTCATTGGGTGCACTGATCCTGGGCGGCGCGGTGCATGGGCCGCCCTGTTCCTCGTTCGGCGAGGATTGCAGGACGCTTGCGGAAAACTGGATACACCTCGTTGGCCTGGCCGCGCTGTGGGGCGCTGCGGCCATGACCCTGATCACCGGCTGGGACTATCTGCGGGTCGGCCTCAAACACATGGATTGATCCCGCTCGTCGCTCGGAGCGCGAGTTGGCGTGCCGGTTCCCACATGCTATTCCGGGCACCGGGTCGATCGTGAACGGCGCGAGACGGGGGACACGGCATGAGGTCCAATCAGCACAGGTTTGCAGCAATCCTTCTTTTATGCGCGGCCGCGTTCGCTTTCGCCGCTCCTGCTCGGGCCGATACGCGGGAGGAGCAGCGCCAGGAGGCAGATACGGCACGGGAAACGCCCATCGTCGGCTATCCGCTGATGGATGCCGTCTATGCGCGACATGGCGGCCGTTGCCGGTGGCGGCTGAATTACCTGCGCCGCGCAACGGAAGACCTCGAATTCTACAAGCGCTATTTGCGCGCAAACCCGGGGACCGACAAGGTCAGCCAGCAAGACATCGACCGGGCGCAACGCGCGCTCGACCGGGAAAAGCGCCAACCCTGCAATCCAAGCACGGAAGACCAGCAATTCCAGACCGATTTGGCCGCCTCCCCGCCGCTGACCGGTGCGGTGGAGCCGATGCCATCGCAATATTCGTCCGGCGGCAACATTCAGGAAAGGCACCTGGAAACGCGCGCCGCGCTGGACGAGATTTTCAGGGACGAGAGCAAATGCCAGGTCGAGCTGGCGCGCCGCTGGCTCGAGAACCATCGCCGGCTTCTGGCCGAGCTGCGTATGCGCCGCGATGCGGCACTGGCGGCCGGCGAAATGTCGACCGTCGATGCAGCCGCCGCCCATGGGGCAGTGATGACGATGCGCTCCATCCTCGAAGTGGCCGAAGACCGGTTTCACCGCTACCGAATCGATTGCTCGAAGCGGACGCGAACATCGCGTCTGGAAAGCGGCTGCGGCGACAGACCTGCAGGTTCGGCCTGCGACCAGGGTTTCACCGTTCCACGCTGTACGGAAGAGAGCGGCGATTCAGGCTGCGAATGGCGCGCCCAGCCGGAATGCACCGAAGGCACCGAGCCGGGATGCGATTTCGAGCCCCGCTGCTACGAGAACGACAACGGGGGCTGCGATTATCGCCTGCCGGAGCAAGACTTCGAGTTCCCCGAACCGGTCAAGCAAGCGGCCATTCAATTTGGCGTACCGGGTGTTCTGTTTGGTACGGTTCAGTCGCCGAGCGATGACGAACAGGCGATGCTCGATGTCCACAACGAGGCGCGGCACGATTTCGGCGTACCGCCGCTCTTATGGGACGCCGGGCTGGCGGCTTCGGCAGCCGAATATGCCAAGGTGATCGCCGAAACCGGGCAGCTGGTCCATGCTCCGCGCGAA
>DASWIR010000331.1:0-4494 GCA_036397575.1 Alteraurantiacibacter sp.
TTCTTCGCGCTGATCTACAACGCCGCCGGCGTACCGGTAGCGGCCGGCGTGCTGTTTCCCTTTTTCGGAATATTGATCAGCCCGATGTTCGCCGCCTTCGCCATGAGCGCTTCATCGATCTCGGTGGTGCTCAACTCGCTCCGGCTGCGAAGCGAAACGATATGAATAGGAAAGTAGAGCGTTCTCACCATTTTGACGGAAGATCGCAGGTGTCGCTTGTCAGCCGTCCAGCTGCTCGTCGAGGAACGCGGCGACATCTTCCAGAGCGACCGATTTGTCGAGGAACGCCTCGCCGATGCCATTGAGAAGGACGAAGGGCAGCGTGCCCGCAGCCATCTTCTTGTCATGCCGCATATGGGCAGCGAGCTTCGTGCCGTCGCAATCGAGGCCCAGTCCGGCCACCTGGCTCGGCATCCCGCTGTCGGAGATATGGGCGGCAACACGTTCGGCATCCTGGCCATGCATCAGCCCCTTGCGGACCGAATAGCGCGCCGCCAGCACAATGCCCAATGCGACTGCTTCGCCATGAAGAAGCCGGTCGGAAAAGCCGGTCTGTGCCTCCAGCGCATGGCCGAATGTGTGGCCGAGATTGAGCATGGCGCGCCTGCCGGTGGTCTCGCGTTCGTCCTCCGCCACGATGTGCGCCTTGGCGGCGACGCTTTGCTTCACCGCATATTCCTGCGCCCCAGGATCGCCGGCGAGCACGGCCGCGCCGTGCTCCTCGCACCATTCGAAGAAGGCCGCATCGCCCAGTACGCCGTATTTCACCACTTCGGCATAGCCGGCGCGCATCTCGCGCGCGGGCAATGTGGCCAGCGTGTCGAGGTCTGCCAGGACCAGCGATGGCTGATGGAACGCGCCGATCAGGTTCTTACCTGCAGGCACGTTGATAGCGGTCTTCCCGCCGACCGAACTGTCGACCTGCGCCAGCAAGGTGGTGGGCAGCTGGATAAAACCGCAGCCCCGCTTGAGGATGGCGGCCGCGAAGCCGGCGAGATCGCCGATCACCCCGCCGCCGAGCGCGATTATGTGGTCGCCGCGCTCGACCTCTTCGGAAAGCAGGAAATCGATCGTGCGGGCAAGTCCTTCCCAGCTTTTCGCGCCTTCACCCGGATCGTGCACAAGCCAAGCGGCAGTCTTACCGGCTGCATCGAAGGCGGTATCCACCGTCTCGCGCCAATGCGCCTCCACATTGCTGTCGGTGACGACAGCGACCTTCCGGCGCTTCAGCAGCGGTGCCGCGATCTCCGCCAGGCGCGGCAGCAGTCCCGCACCGATATGCACCTGGTAGGAACGCGCCCCGAGCGCGACATCGACTACAGCCACGAATCGAGTTCCTTGAGAATGCGCATCGCCGTGGCCTGGTGCGGGCCGCCCGCGCTGGTGATGTGAATTGGCGCCTGCCTGTAGAACGGCATGCGGGCTTCGCGCAATTGGCTCAGCACTTCGCGCGAGTCCCTGTCCTTGAGGAGAGGGCGCGTGTCCTTGCGGCCGACCCGCTCCACCAGCACATCGAGATCGGCGTCGAGCCATACCGGGATTGCCTTTTCGAGCAGCAATTGGCGGGTTTCTTCCTGACAGAAGGCTCCTCCGCCCGTCGCGATCACGCCCGGCCCTCCTTCCACCAGCCGCTCGATCACGCGCCGTTCGCCGTCGCGGAAATATTCCTCGCCGAAGCGCTCGAAGATTTCGCCGATGGAAAGCTGGGCGGCTTCCTCGATCTCGTCGTCCGCATCGGCGAAGGGCAGTTGCAGCAGAGCGGCGAGTTTGCGCCCGACGGTCGATTTGCCGACACCCATCATGCCGATCAGCGCAATGGGCCGGTCCACCCGCTTTGCCAGCGCTGCCATTTCGGCATGAGAAAGGTCGTCCTGCTCGATGGTCATTGCCGCACCGGCTATAGATCGGCTAGGCGCAAGGCAAGCGCGCCTGTGGAGCGGGATGGGCGCTACGGAAGGGTTTGGAAGAGACAGCAATTTGGCGATGGGTCGTAAGCGCATACTGATTGCCTTGGCGGTGATCCTGGTCGCAGCTCTTGGCCTCGCATGGTATGATGGGGGGCGTGAGCCGCAGCGACTGATGATCGAACCTGTTGATTTACCGGAGGGATTTTCGTGAAGCGGGGTTTGATGCTGGGCGCTGCCGGACTGGCGCTATGTTCCTCGCTGGCGTTGGCGGCTCCCGAATCGCTGCTGCCGCCGGGTTTCGACGACCCGGCGCCGGCACCGGCTGCAGCGCCACCCCCGCGGCCGAGCGCCGCTGCGCCCGTGCAGGTGCAGCGCCCTTCGGCGCCTTCCACACCCTCCATGCCCGCTTTTTCCGCAGGCGAGGCTCCGGGCAATGTGACGCTGCCGGAAGATTTCCCGACGCTTGAAGAGCTCGAGGAAATGGACACGGACGAGGTTGACGAGCTGTTCGGCCTCAAGCCCAAATTCGATATCCCGGCAGCCGCCCGCCGCGAGGTGGAACGTGTCGGCCTGATGGACCGGGCCGAAGGCGGCTTGCCGGTCAATTCGCTGGCGAAGCAGCCGGCATCGCTGGTACGCGCCGCACTGGCCGGCACAAGGGGCCCGCTGGTCTCGCGTTGGGGCCACATTCTGCTGCGCCGTGCGCTCGCCAGCCGGCTGGAGCCCCCGGCCGGCATGGATCCGGTCGAATTTGCCGCTCTGCGCGCCGCCCTTCTGGTTCGCATCGGAGAGCCGCAGGGCGCCCGCGCGCTGGTGCAGGACGTGGATTCAAGCAATTATAACGAGGCGCTGACCGATGCCGCCTTCGATGCCTATCTCGCTTCTGCCGATCCGGTGGGCATGTGCCCGGTGGCGCGGCTGAAGGGCGACATTCGCGACGATCCGCTTTGGCAGCTTACCCGCTCGATCTGCGCCGCGTTCGATGGCGACGGCCGCCGTTCGCAGCGCGAACTCGATCGCGCGCTGGGCATCGGCCTGGCGCCCGCGATCGACGTGCTGCTGGCGCAGCGCTTTGCCGGTGCCGCTGCGGAAGGGCGCCGGGCGGTCAATATCGAATGGGACGGCGTAACCGAATTGACGCCGTGGCGCTTTGCCATGGCGACCGCGCTGGGAATCACGTTGCCGGACAGCCTGAGCGAATCCGGCGTGCCGTCCTATCAATTGCTATTGGCCACAGCGCCCGCTGCGCCGCTCGTCCTGCGTGCCGCTGCCTCGGATGAAGCGGCACGCGCCGGTGTCTTGTCTTCGGCGGCGATGGTCGATCTCTATTCGCAGATCTATGCGGCAGGCTCGCAAGGCGAACCCGCCGCGCGCGCCACGCAATTGCGCGAGGCCTATGTGGCCGCCGAGCCGGAAGCGCGGCTGGCGGCGATGCGCGGCCTGTGGGGCGAGGGCGTGCCAGACTATGCCCGCCAGGTGCTGACCGCTTATGCCGCCGCGCGTATGCCGGTGAGTGAAGGCCTCGCCGGCGAGGCCGGTCCGCTGATCGCCTCGATGCTGTCGGCTGGGCTGGACCGCAATGCCATGCGCTGGGCGCAGGCGGTGCCGCAGGGCGGCCTTGCCTGGGCATTGCTCGCCCTGGCGCAGCCCAACCGCCGGGAGCCGGTGGATGCAGGCGCGGTGAGTGATTTTATCGACGACGACAGCAGTGAGGGGCAGCGCAAGTCGCGCTTCCTTCTGGCCGGGCTGGCCGGGCTCGGGCGGCTCGAATCCAATGCGGTCGGCGGCTTCTCGAACCGACTCGGCCTCGACTTTACTCCGCGCACGCGATGGATGCAGGCGATGGCGCAGGCGGGCGAATATGGAAATCCGGCGCTGGTTGCGCTGCTTGCGGGCCTCGGCATGCAGGGCGACGGGTGGGAACGCATGACGCCGCGGCATCTGTATCACATCGTCCGCTCGCTCGACCGGGCCGGCCTTTCGGCAGAGGCGCGAATGATCGCAGCGGAGGCGGTGGCGCGGGGCTAGACCGGGTCTGGGTCTGGCCGCTGGCGCGGCCGCCAAATACGGTTAGACTGCACTAACCATGTCGCAAATGATCGAGGAATTTCTCTCCATGCTCGCGGCGGAGCGCGGGGCGGCGGCGAATACGCTGACGGCTTATCGCCGCGATCTCGAGCAGGCGGAGGAGGCAGTGGGCGCGCTCGAACGGGCGAGCCGCGCCGAGATCGCGTCGCTGGCAAAGCTGTGGGCGCCGCTCGCGCCTTCCTCGGTGGCACGCAAAAGCTCTGCGCTCCGGCAGTTTTATGCTTTCCTCGCCGATGATGGGCTGCGCGAAGACGATCCCTCCGCTTCTCTCCCGCGGCCGGCCACGCGCCGCCCGCTGCCCCGGATCCTTTCCCATGCAGAGGTCGAGGCGCTTTTCGCCCGCGCGGAAGAAGAGGCAGAAAGCGGCAAAGCGGACGCCGTGCGGATGCTGGCGCTGATCGAGATGCTGTATGGTTCGGGCCTGCGCGCGACCGAGCTGGTCTCGCTGCCGCTGGCCGCGGTGCCGCGCGATGCCCCTTTCATCAACATAACCGGCAAG
>DASWIR010000332.1:0-2669 GCA_036397575.1 Alteraurantiacibacter sp.
CCGCAACGCTTCAGCAATTCAAGTCGCTCAGGATAGCAGGGAAGTCGAAGCCTTGGACGATGGCGGGGCTCCTCAAGAGCTTATTGCGCATCGACATCGTGCCTGCGCAGCGGCACGTTGATGATGACGAAGGGAGCCCCGGCCGGCGAAGCTGTCCAAGCTTCTGCACGACCACTTCAGGCGCCTTCCCGAAGGAAGCTGGACCCCGGCCTGCGCCGGGGTGACGGGTGGGGGTGGTTGGTGGTTTTGCGGCTTTGGGCGAGAAAATTGCCGGCGCTTCGTTTGCGGGACGTGCCCCTCCACCATGCTGCGCATGGTCCCCCTCCCCGTGCCGGGGAGGAACTTGGCCCCTCCACCAGCCTTGGGCTGGTCCCCCTGCCCGTGCCGGGGAGGAAGTTGGGGCAATAAGTTGAACTGGCGGCTCCGGATCGCTAGATGGCCGGCGTGTAACTCTTTCAAGCGGGAATTTTCATGTCGCTGTTCATCTTCCTGACCGTGCTCCAGGCGATCGTCGCCGCGGCACTGGTCGGCATCATACTGATGCAGAAATCCGAAGGCGGAGGCCTCGGCCTTGGCGGGGGCGGGGCCCCCGGCGGCATGTTGTCGGCGCGCGGGGCAGGGGACTTCCTCACCCGTACGACGGCGATTTTGGCGATTCTGTTCGTGGTGCTGAGCATCGCGCTGGCGGCAGTGGCGACCAGCACGAGCTCCAACCGCGCAATAGAGACGACGCTCGACCGCACGGTTGCGCCTGCCCAGCAGGCGGTTCCGGCCGATCCGCTGGCCGCGCCCGAAGCGGCCGGCGACGATGCGCCGGCGCCCGCTCCGGCCGAAGACGACCCGCTTGCCGGAGTTGCCGACTAACCCGGATTTTCCGCCCGGTTTCGCGTGAGGCTGTGCAAATCGCACCGCATTCCGCTTGCATCGAATCCGGTTCGCGCCTTAAGGCGCAACTCCCATGGCGCGGTACATTTTTATCACCGGCGGCGTGGTCTCCTCGCTCGGAAAAGGTCTCATGGCGGCGAGCCTCGCAGCGCTCCTGCAAGCGCGCGGCTACAAGGTTCGCATCCGCAAGTTCGACCCCTATCTGAACGTCGATCCGGGGACGATGAGCCCCTACCAGCACGGTGAAGTCTATGTGACGGATGACGGGGCCGAGACCGATCTCGACCTCGGCCACTATGAGCGCTTCACCGGCGTTTCCGCGCATCAGGGCGACAACATCACGTCGGGCCGCGTCTACCGCGACATCATCGCCAAGGAACGGCGCGGGGATTATCTCGGCGCCACCGTGCAGGTGATCCCCCATGTCACCGACGCCATCAAGGAATTCGCACTCGCCGACCAGGACGACCACGATTTCATCCTGTGCGAGATCGGCGGCACGGTCGGCGATATCGAGAGCCTGCCTTTCATCGAGGCGATCCGGCAGCTGCGCAACGAGCTGGGGCGCGAGCAGACGGCGCTCATTCACGTAACGCTGGTGCCCTACATATCGGCCGCGGGCGAGCTCAAGACCAAGCCGACGCAGCATTCGGTTCGCGAACTGACAAGCCTTGGCGTACAGCCCGACGTGCTGCTGTGCCGCTGCGAACACCCGCTGCCCGATACCGAGCGGGCGAAGATCGCGCTGTTCTGCAATGTCCGCAAGGAAGCGGTGATCCAGGCGCTCGATGCCACGTCGATCTACGCCGTGCCGCTGCAATATCACCAGGAGGGACTGGACGACCAGGTGCTGGCCCATTTCGGGCTGGAGGCGCCCGCGCCGGACCTGGCGCGCTGGATCGACATCGTCGACCGCTACGAAAATCCCGAAGGCGAGGTGACGATCGGCGTGATCGGCAAATATGTCGGCCTGCCGGACGCCTATAAATCGCTCAACGAGGCGCTGGTGCATGGCGGAATGGCCAATCGAGTGCGCGTCAACATCAGGTGGATCGATGCGGAGATTTTCGAGCAGGAGGCTCCGGAAATCGCCGCCCAGCTGGAGCCGATGCACGGCATTCTCGTGCCCGGCGGCTTCGGTGCGCGCGGCTCGGAAGGCAAGATCGCGAGCGCGCGGTTCGCGCGCGAGCGCAACGTGCCCTTCTTCGGCATCTGCCTCGGTATGCAGATGGCCTGCATCGAAAGCGCGCGGGAGGGCGGAATCGAGGCAGCCAGCTCGACCGAATTCGGCGAAACGACCGAGCCGGTGGTGGGCATCATCACCGAATGGATGAGCCCGGAAGGGCTGCAGAAGCGCGGTGCGGATTCGGACCTCGGCGGCACTATGCGGCTCGGCGCCTATGAGGCCAGGCTGGCCGGGAACAGCCTGGTTTCGACGCTCTATGAAGGGGCAGCCGCGATTTCGGAACGCCACCGCCACCGTTACGAAGTGAACGCGGCTTACCGCGAAGTGCTGGAGAAGAACGGGCTGATATTCTCGGGCATGTCGCCGGACGGGCTGCTCCCCGAAATCGTCGAGCGGCCGGACCATCCCTGGTTCATCGGCGTGCAGTTCCATCCCGAACTGAAAAGCAAGCCTTTCGCGCCGCACCCGCTGTTCGCCGATTTCATCCGCGCCGCAGTCGACGCAAGCCGGCTGGTCTGATCACAACCGCCACACGGCGCTGCGACAAGTGGTCCCGGGTTGCTCTTGCATCTGTGATCGCTGCCCACTTGCCGCGTGT
>DASWIR010000333.1:0-2511 GCA_036397575.1 Alteraurantiacibacter sp.
TTGCCGCCGCGTCTTCCATGCGCGCCGGGGCCAATTCCTGCGTAATCCCGATAGCGCCAGTAAGTGAGGTTGTGACGGCTCTCCTCACCGGGAACCGCGTGGTTGCTGACCTCATATGCCGGAAGGCCCGCTTCGCGAGCGATCTCCTGCGTCAGCTCGAACAGCTCGGCCGCCGGGTCCGCCTCCATCGGTGTAAAGGCCCGCCGCCGCACATCGGTGGCAAAGCGCGTCCCCGGCTCGATCGTCAGCTGGTAGAGCGAAAGGTGCCCGGTCCCCAAACCGATGGCCCGCCGCAGCATCGTTTCCCAGTCGGTGACTGTCTGACCCGGCAAGGCATAGATCAGGTCGAAATTGACACGGTCGAATGCCTTCTGCGCGGTTTCCAGCGCCTCCAATCCCTCGGCTGCATTGTGAAGCCGCCCGAGGAATTTCAGTGCCTTGTCGTCAAGCGATTGGAGGCCGAGCGAAACCCGGTTCACGCCCGCCGTCGAAAGCGCTGCGAAATTCGCAGCCTCTACGGAAGAGGGATTTGCCTCCAGCGTGATCTCGATGCCGGGAGCGAAGCCCCACAGGTTCTCCGCCTCTTCCAGGAGCGCGGCTACCAGCGCGGGCGGCATCAGCGAAGGCGTGCCGCCGCCGAAGAAGATACTCTCCAGTCTTTCGCCTCCGGCGAAGGCCGCCTCATGACGCATATCTGCCAGCATGGCCGCCTGCCACATGGCGGCATCCACGCCCTCGCGGACATGCGAGTTGAAATCGCAATAAGGGCATTTCGCGAGGCAAAAGGGCCAGTGGATGTAAAGCGCGCGGGCCATGGTGACAGGGATAGCATTCATTCAATGGTCATTGCGAGGAGGCAAAGCCGACGAAGCAATCCAGCGTCTGAATTTTCTGGATTGCTTCGCGGAGTTTATCCTGAGCGCCTGCAGGGCAGGCGAAGGGCTCGCAATGACGATTAGCCGAACTGCTCCGCGACCAGCTTGGCGAAGGCATCCGCGCGGTGGCTGATCGCGTGTTTTTCCTCGGGCGCAAGTTCGGCGAATGTCTGCTCACGGCTTTTTGGCACGAACACCGGATCGTAGCCGAAGCCCATGGTTCCGCGCGGCGGCCAGGTCAGCGTGCCGTCCACACGCCCTTCATAGACCGCGTTCTCTCCGTCGGGCCATGCCAGCGCCAGCACGCAGGAAAACCAGGCATCGCGGGGCACGCCGGGCCCCTTTGCGCAAAGCATGCCCTCGACCTTGCCCATGGCCATATACCAGTCGCGGCCCGGCTCGCCCTCGAACCATTGCCGCTCGGCCCAGTCGGCGGTGTAAACACCTGGGCGGCCATCGAGCGCGGCGACGGAGAGGCCGCTATCGTCGGCCAGGGCGACGATGCCCGAAGCTTCAGCGGCAGCGCGCGCCTTGATCAAAGCGTTTTCGACGAAGCTCTTGCCGGTCTCGGCCGGCTCGGGCAGGCCCAGCGAGCCGGCGGAGATGCATTCCACTCCATAAGGAGCGAGCAGGGCGGAAATCTCCTTCAGCTTGCCGGCATTATGCGTGGCGATGACCAGCCTTCCACCGCCGAGGCGCCGCGTTCTCATAATTTCGTCATCCTCGCGAAAGCGGGGACCCAGGAGCAGTTGAGCGCTGCGCGCAGCTTTTTGTAGGCTGGGTTCCCGCTTTCGCGGGAATGACGAAGGAAGGACGAGGTCATTTCACCGCGTCCGCCTGCGCCGCGAAGATATTCTCGCAGCCCATCCGGGCGAGACGCAGCAGCCGAAGGAGCGCCTCTTCGTCATAAGGAGCTCCTTCAGCGGTTGCCTGCGCCTCGGCAATGTTCCCGCCTTCGATCAGGACGAAATTGGCGTCGGCATCGGCAGCCGAATCCTCGTCATAATCGAGGTCGAGTACCGGCGTTCCCTGGTGAATGCCGCAGCTGACCGCCGCCACCTTCAGCACCAGGGGGTCGTCGATAATCAGGCCCCCGGCCATCAGCTTGTTTATTGCCAGGCGCAAGGCGACCCATGCCCCGGAAATCGCGGCGGTGCGCGTACCGCCATCGGCCTGGATCACGTCGCAGTCCAATGTAATCTGCCGTTCGCCGAGCTTCTGAAGATCGGTGACGGCGCGCAAGCTTCGCCCGATAAGTCGTTGAATTTCCTGCGTTCGACCGCTTTGCTTTCCGCGCGCAGCCTCGCGCTGGCCACGCGTATGAGTGGCGCGGGGCAGCATCGAATATTCGGCGGTGACCCAGCCCTGGCCCTTGCCGCGCAGGAATGGAGGGACCTTCTCCTCCACGCTGGCAGTCACGAGCACTTTCGTGTCGCCGAAGCCGATAAGAACCGAGCCCTCCGCATGCCTGGTGAAGCCGGTTTGGATGTCGATAACGCGCATTTCGTCGGGCGCGCGGCCGGATGGACGCATGGGGATTCCTTTGCTCTGTGTGCCCGCGCGTTAGGCGCTTATCGCTTGAGGCCGCAAGGGGACGCTCTAAATAAGGGTCATGCCGATGCCGCCCGTTATAGAA
>DASWIR010000334.1:0-9071 GCA_036397575.1 Alteraurantiacibacter sp.
CGAGGAAGAACGGCACCAGCGCAGCATCGTGCTTCTGCGCCAATTCGCGATAGAGCCCGTCGAATTCCGCCTGGAACTCGGCGCCCATATTGGGCGGTGCACGCATGCCCATCAACAGCACGTCGATCCCCCTGCCTTCCAGCTCGGTCAGCATGGCATCGAGGTTCGCGCGCGTCTCCGACGGGGCGAGGCCGCGCAGCAAGTCGTTGCCGCCCAGTTCGACGATCGCCAGTTCGGGCGGCGCCTCCATCGAATCGAGGACGAAGATGAGCCGCTGACGCCCTGCGGCACTGGTATCGCCCGATACACCCGCATTGGCGACCCTGGCATTGATCCCCCGCGCCCTGAGAGACGCCTCCAGCCGCGCCGGATAGCTTTCCGCCTGCTCCACTCCATAACCGGCAAAGAGGCTGTCTCCGAAGGCGAGGATGCGCCGTTCCGGCCCCATGACAGGCAGCGTGTCGCCGGCTTCAGCCCGAGTGCGGGCCTCCGCCTGCGGCGCCTCCGCGTCCGGGGTCTCGCCGCCGCATGCCGCCAGGGCCAGAACCACCGGCATCGACCAAAGCCTCACACGCATCGTCCAACTTCCTTGCTTCATCGGCTTTGCCTATGCCATCGACGCGATGTGACAAACCCCCCAGAAAATTTCAACGCGATCGAGGCCCAGGGTCTTCGCCTGACCCTCGGCGAAGGCGAAGCGGCTGTGGAGATCCTGCGCGGCATCGATCTCACCGTTAAGGCCGGCGAGACGCTGGCTCTGCTCGGGCCCTCGGGCTCTGGCAAGAGCTCGCTGATGTCGGTGCTGACGGGACTGGAACGGGCGACTGCCGGTTCGCTGACGCTCGCCGGCGCGAATTTCTCCGCCATGGACGAGGATGCGCTGGCGACGGCGAGGCGCGGCCGCATCGGTATCGTGCTGCAGGCCTTCCATCTGCTGCCGACCATGACCGCGCAGGAAAATGTCGCGACGCCGATGGAACTGGCGGGAATGGCAGACGCCTGGCCGCGCGCCGCGGCGGAACTGGAAGCGGTGGGCCTCGGCCACCGGCTGACCCATTACCCTGCGCAGCTTTCGGGCGGCGAGCAGCAGCGCGTCGCCATTGCCCGCGCCATCGCGTCACGTCCGGCACTTATCTTTGCCGACGAACCGACCGGCAATCTCGATGCCGCCACCGGGGCGGACATTATCGACCTGCTGTTCGGCCGGCGCGGGGAAACAGGCTCCACGCTGGTGATTATCACGCATGACCCGGCGCTGGCCGAACGCTGCGAACGCATCGTGACTTTGGCCGACGGATGTATCGCCTCGGATACGGGCGGCTGAACATGGCGCAGTCAATCGGCTGGGGCACCGCATGGAAGATCGCCCGGCGCGATCTCCACCGCCGCTTTCGCGGCCTGCGTCTGCTGCTGGTTTGCCTCTTCCTCGGCGTCGGCGCACTCGCGGCCATCGGTTCGCTTACCGCAAATATAAGGGGCGAGCTGGAGGATCGCGGGCGCGAAATCCTGGGCGGCGATCTCGAAATCGAAGTCTGGCAGCGCGATTTGACGGAGGCCGAGCTCACGGCGCTGCAGGAGTTGGGCGAGATTTCCGGCGGCACGCGAATGCAGGCCATGGCCAGCACGGGAAATGCCGCCGTGCCGATCGAGTTGAAGGCGGTCGACAGCGCCTGGCCGCTGGTCGGCACGCTGACGCTGGCTGACGGCAGCGCGGCCGCCGCGCCCGAAAGCGGCGAGGCCTATCTTTCCGAAGGCGCTGCCCGCAGGCTCGGCCTGGGCAAGGGCGACAGCGTTTCGATCGGTGGGATCGCACTCCAAATCGCGGGCGTGATCGGCGAAGAGCCCGACCGCCTCAGCGAAGGTTTCTCGCTCGGCCCCCCGGTGATCGTCGCGCGCGATATGCCCGAGCGCGCGGGTCTGACCGCGCCGGGATCGATGTATCAGAGCAAGTATCGGGTCGCCTTCGACAACGAAGGGCGCGATCCTTCCTCGGTGCAGGAGGAACTGGAGGAGCAATTCCCAGCCTCGGGCTTCGATTTCCGGACGCGCGACCGCGCATCGCCGGGTGCCGATCGCTTCGTTTCGCGGCTTGGGGAATTCCTGACGCTGGTCGGTCTCGCCGCCCTGCTGATAGCGGGGATCGGGATCGGCGGCGGTGTCGCGTCCTATCTCGAGGCGCGCAGGCAGGGCATCGCGACGCTCAAGATCCTCGGCGCGACAAGCCGCGACATCACCCGGATATACACCCTCCAAATCGGCGCTGCGACCCTTGCCGGTGCGGTGGCCGGCGTCGTTGCGGGCCTGCTGGTGACCCCGCTTGTAGGGCAGGCGCTGGGCGATTTGCTGCCGGTTCGCTCCGGCTTCCTCGTCGATCCGCCGGCGCTGATCCGGGCTGCCCTGTTCGGCATGCTCGTGGCGCTTGTCTTTGCCGCCCCGCCGCTGATCCGCGCCAGGCATTTCCCGGCGATGACGATCATGCGCGGCCGTGTCGCACCGCTGAAGGGGAATTGGCGCGCCTATGCGCTGCCGGTCGGCTTCGGGCTGGCGGGGATCCTTGCGCTTGCGCTGCTGGGCGCGCCCCAGCCGTGGCTGAGCGCGCTTTTCCTGGCCGGAGCCGGGATAATTCTCGGACTGCTCTCGCTGGTCGGCTGGGCGATCCGCGCCGCTGCCGCACGCGCGCCGCGTCCCCGGGATCCGATATTGCGCGCCGCACTCGCCAATCTGTATCGCCCCGGCGCGCGCACCGGCGCACTGGTCACCGCGCTCGGCTTCGGGCTTTCGGCCTTCGTCCTGCTGGCGGCGATCCAGACCAGCCTCGATGCCAATATCCAGCGCGATATCCCGCGCGAAGCACCGGACTTTTTCGTGCTCGACATCCCCAAGGATGGCATCGAGCGGTTCGAGGAGACTGTCCGCGCCGAATTCCCCGATTCAGTCATCCGCGCAGTGCCGAATTTGCGCGGTGCGATCCTCGAGTACGGGCCAAAGGACGCAATGATCCGGGTGGCGGAGCTGGAAGAAATTCCGGAAGGCGCCTGGCCGCTGCGCGGTGAGCGCGGCCTGACATATGCCGATGAGATCCCGCCCGGAAATACGCTGGTACGCGGCGACTGGTGGGAGCCAGACTATGACGGGGAACCGCTGGTCTCGATCGACGCCGAATTCGCCGAGGCGCTCGATCTTCGGGTGGGCGATTATCTGACTATCGGCGTGCTTGGCGTCGAGCGCAGCGCCAGGATCGCATCCTTGCGCCGGATCGACTGGGAAAGTCTGGGGTTCAACTATGTCCTCGTCTTTTCGCCCAACGCGCTTGCCGATGCGCCGCATAATGTCGCCGCCACCGTCGAACTGCCCACAACCACCGACACCGGACCGCTGCTGCGGGCGCTGGTGCGCGAATTTCCTTCGAGTTCGGTAATCGAGGTCGGCGCGGTGCTGGCCGAGGCACGCACTATACTTGAACAAGTCGGGACCGCGATCCTCGTCGCCGCCTCGGTTGCGGTGCTGGCGGGGCTTGCCGTGCTGATCGGTGCGATTGCCGCCGCCCGCGCGGCCCGCCTTTATGATCTGGTGATGCTGCGTGTGCTCGGGGCGAGCCGGCGCCAGCTGGTGGTTCTCCAACTCGCAGAATTTGCACTGCTTGCAGTAATCCTGGCCCTGGTCGCACTCGCATTGGGAAGCGCGATGGGCTGGCTGGTAGTCGTTCAGCAATTCGAGTTCGACTGGCTGCCCGACTGGAGCCGGGTAATCGCCGTGCTCGGCACGGGGCTGGCACTCGTGCTCGGTTTTGCACTCGCGGCGACGCTGCCATTGCTCAGGGCCCGGCCGGCACAGGTCCTCCGCACGCTCTGAACGTCAGGAATGGCTAAAAGGAAAAGGGGACGCCACGGCCCCCTTCCCCCTTCACGCAATTGCAGCGTGCTTGCTTACCACTTGTAACGGACCGTCGCGCCATAGGTGCGCGGATCGTTGGCATAGCCCGAAATGCCCAGCGGCTGCGCCACCGAGTCGAAAATCGTGCCGATCTCGCGGTCGTCCAGCAGATTGCGGCCCCAGATCGAAACCACCACGCCGCAATCGCACTCATAGGAAATCGAGGCGGTCAAATCGTCGGTCTGGCGCGTGAACATGGCCGCGGCGGCATCGGACGCCGACGTATCCACTCCCCCGCCCGGCAGATCGATCAGGAAGCCCGGCAGGCCGTCGACCAGCTGCACTTCCGACTGGTGAAGGAAGGAAACGCGCGGGATGATGAGGTCGTTGCCGACTTCGAATTCATACTGCGCACCCACCACGATGGTCCATTCGGGAATGTCCGACGGACGGCGGCCCGAAAGGTCGCCCACGGCGGAAATCTGGAAATCGTCATAGACCGGATCGAGATAGGTCACGCCGCCAGTCAGCGTCAGCCCGCCAGTGCGCATCTGCCCTTCGAACTCGACACCCAACGTGCTCTGCTTGCCGGCATTGAGCAGCGCGAAACCGGTGCCGGTGAAAAGGTTCGACTGGAAGCCATCGATCTCCTGGTCGAACACGGTGAGAGCACCTGAGAAGCCGTCGACGCTCCACTTGATGCCGCCTTCGATCACCCGCGATTCCTCGGGGCCGGCGAAGCGCGATGTATAGGTGAGATTGTTGAGCGACAGGCCCGCCGCCTCGATCGCCGCCTGGTCGCCCGGGAACGGACGGCTGTCGCGCGAGAGATTGACCGAACTCGCCTTGAAGCCGGTCGCATAGCTTGCATAGATGTTCACTTCCGGGCTGATGTCGTAGGCCAGCCGGATCGTGTAGCTGAAATTGTCGTCGTCTATCTCGCCGTCTTCCACCGCGTTGGGAACGTTGAGGAAGGGCGGCAGGAACTGGAATCCCCTCAGCTCGCCGAGCGGGTTGGCCGCCGGGTTGTTGGCATTGGCGGCCGCGAAGGCGACGATGCCGTTATAGATCGGCGCGGTTGCCGGATTGGTGGCAAAGGCGAACACCGCCGCCGGATCGGTTGGATTAACTCCGGCCTGCTGCAATCCGCCCGCCACCAGCAATTGCTGGCGGAACGGCGCGTATTGCGGTGCATCGAGATCGATCGAGGAGAACACGTCGGTCGAGACCGTATCGGTCGCGAAGGTCTTGCTGTCCTTCGTATAGTTGCCGCCCAGCGTCAGCACGAGACCGTCAGCGATCTCGAAATCGACCTGGCCGAAGAGCGAGATCGACTGCGTATCGAGCGTATAGGCTTCGCTGAAACCCGATCCCTGGGCGAAGAAAGTGCCCATATAATTCGTCATGTCCGCAAGGCTGAACGCGCCCTCGAGCGTCGGAATGTTCAGCGCCCCGCCCGATGCGCCCTGCACCAGCAGATTGGCATATGGGCGGAACGCGGGGCCGTAGAACAGCGTGCCAGTCTGGTCGATCGACTCATCGAGGTAGAAAGCGCCGAGCAGGAACGAGAACATGTTGCCCACTTCGCCGCTGACGCGCAATTCCTGCGTAAAGGTCTGGATGCCGAGATCCACCGTCTGGCCGTCCAGCAGATCTGCGCTGGTGAAGTCCGAATCCTGGTCGGTGAAGCTGTCGGTCTTGCGGTAGGCCGTGATCGAAGTCAGCGTCAGCAGGCCGATATTGTAGTCGATCTGGCCCGAAATGCCGTAATTCTCGATTTCGTTCGACGAGCCGTAATTGGTGTAAACCACATCGGCAAAGGGATCGCTGGGGTCGGTCACCTGCCCGCCCACACCGATCACGGCGCCCGTCGCCGCAGAACTCTGCAGGTTGACCACCCCGCAGCAATCCTCGTCTATCTTGTCATAATCGCCAATGATGCGGACCTTGAGGTCCCCGCCGACCGGCTCGAACAGCAATTGCCCGCGCGCGAACCAACGGTTGCGTTCGTTGGTGTCTTCGCCGGTGCCAAGATCCTCGAAAAATCCGTCACGCTTGTTGAAGCCCGCAGCAAGGCTTGCCGCCACGCTTTCGCCCAGCGGGCCGGTGACATGGCCCTTGCCGATGATCTGGTTGTAGTTGCCGTAGGTCGCTTCGAGCGAGCCTCCGAAGTCGAATTGCGGCTCCTGCGTCACGATCGAGATGACACCCGCAGAGGCATTCTTGCCGAACAGGGTGGATTGCGGCCCGCGCAGCACTTCGATCCGCTGCACATCGGGCAGGTCGGTGATCTGCGCCGCGGTGCGAGAGCGATAAACATTGTCGACGAAAACGCCGACCGACGGCTCGATCCCTGCGTTGTTGGCGCCGTTGCCGAAGCCGCGAATGAAGAAATTGGTATTGGCCACGCTCTGGCGCTGGCCGACAGACAATGACGGGACCACTGTCTGGAGGTCGCGCAGGTCGCGGATCTGGGCGCGTTCGAGGGTTTCGCTGGTAGTCACCGAGACCGCGACCGGCACGTCCTGCAACGTCGCCTCTCGTTTCGTCGCGGTGACGATGATTTCATTACCCGTAGCGTTCTCATTCTCGGTGCTGGGCGGCGCCGGTTGGGCCAATTCCTCTTCCTGGGCATTGGCCGCCGCCGGCAGGGCCAGGCCGATACTTGCAACGCCGGCAAGCAGCAGCGATTGGACCGAGGGCGCATTTCGGGTAAGAATCTGTCTCATCAGGGAAACTCCATCTCCTCCCCGGCATGCTGGCGCATTTATGTTACGCTCATGTCAAAACCGGGCTCCTCCCCATTGAATATGCGACCCGCGGGGCCGACTCAATCAAAAGGATACGGAAAGTTTCGGAGGAAACCACCTATGTTGCTATGCAGTCACACAGGATGGTTCTGCGATTTTAGGGATTCCCGGCCTGCCCGATGCGCCATGCGGTTCACACACATGTCTCGCCAAACCGTTTCGAGCACCCTAATGGCAGCGGGCCATGGATGTCTCCAACCTCCGCATCGCCATGTTCAGCGGCAATTACAACATGGTCACGGACGGCGCGAACCAGGCGCTGAACCGGCTGGTCGAGTATCTCCTGCGCCAGGGCGCGGCGGTCCGCGTCTATTCACCGACTATCGCGGAACCGGCTTTCGAACCACAGGGCAAACTCGTATCGCTGCCTTCCTTCGCCATTCCCGGCCGCAAGGAATATCGCGTCGCGACCGGCCTGGGATCGAGGGTTCGGCGCGATCTTGAAGCCTTCCGCCCCAACATAGTGCATATTTCCTCGCCCGACCCGGCAGCCCACCGGGCGGTTAGCTATGCGCGAAGGAAAAATTTGCCGGTCCTCGCCTCGGTTCACACACGTTTCGAGACCTATCCAGCCTATTACGGCCTCGGCTTTCTCGAGCCGGTGATCGTGGCCCTCATGCGCCGGTTTTATCGCCGCTGCGACGCGCTGGTGGCTCCGGCAGAGAGCTTTGCGCAGTTGCTGCGCGAACAGCGGATGAACTCCGATATCGGCATCTGGTCGCGCGGAGTGGACCGCGCGATCTTCCATCCCGGTGCGCGCGACATGGAATGGCGGCAGGCCCTGGGCATTGCCGACAAGGAAGTGGCCATTGGCTTTCTCGGACGGCTCGTGATGGAAAAGGGTCTCGACATTTTTGCCGAAGCGATGACGGAACTCACGCGGCGTAACATAGCCCACCGTGTGCTTGTGGTCGGGATCGGTCCGGCGCAAGACTGGTTCGCCGAACGCGCACCCGAGGCGGTATTTGCAGGCTTCCAGTCGGGCAATGACCTTGGCCGTGCGGTCGCGTCGATGGATATATTCCTCAACCCTTCGGTCACCGAGACGTTCGGCAATGTTACACTGGAAGCGATGGCTTGCGGCGTGCCGGTGGTCGCCGCCCGCGCGACCGGAAGCGACGTCTTGGTGGCGAACGGCGAAACCGGCTATCTGGTGCCTCCGCGGGACACCGGGGCCTATGCCGATGCGCTGGCCGATTACATCACCGATCCGGAGCTGCGCGCTCGCCACGGTGCGGCGGGTGAGCGCCGCAGCCTCGACTACGATTGGGACCGGATCAACCAGGTCGTCGCCGACACCTATCTGCGACTGATTGCCCAGCGCAAGGCTGGGTAGGTTCCGGGCCTTAGCGCAACACACCGCCTACGGTCATCCGCTTCGCATACCAGGTTTGCAGCAGGATCAGGATCACGATGCAGGCCGTAAAAATCATCGTCATCGCAGAATCGGTCAGGCCCGGAATCGGATTACCGAACTGATAGAACATCGCCACGACAAGGCCGATGATCGACGCCACGAAAGCGTGAAACGCAAAGCGGCTGCGCAGGAGCAGCAATACAGAGCCGGCGATCGATCCCCACACGCCCAGCGCCCAGGCCGCATCGGCCCAGAGCGGAAAGCTGGCGAAATATTCGGTCGCGACTTCAGCCTCAAAACCGAATGGCTCGGTCATGGCAGCGATATATTCCTCATTGGCGGTTTGCGACATGTAGTAGTCGTAGCCGCCAAAGCCGTTCCACAGCAGGCCAAGGATGCCCACCACCCACAGGTGCCAGGGCGCCTGGTTCGTTCCAACCGTTTCGTCCATCTGTCACTCTCCCTCAAGGACCCAGTCCTATGCGGAAAGATGCTCCTGTTTGGCGATAATGGCAATCCGGCGCGCCCTCGCCTATCTATCGCCCATGGCCGACCTGTTTGCCGACGAATTGCCGCAATCTTCCGGCCCCCAAGAGCCGCGCTCCGATGCACCGCTGGCCGACAGGCTGCGCCCGCGCTCGCTGGAGGAAATCGTGGGGCAGGAGCACCTGACCGGCCCGGATGGCGCCATCGGCAGGATGGTGGCGGCCGGGCGCCTCGCCAGCATGATCCTGTGGGGACCGCCCGGCACGGGCAAGACCAGCATCGCGCGCCTGCTGGCCGATGCGGTGGGCATGCGCTTCGTGGCGGTGAGCGCGGTATTTTCCGGGGTCGCAGACCTCAAAAAGGCCTTCGCCGAAGCCGACAAAGCTGCCGAAGCAGGCCAGCGCACCTTGCTCTTCGTGGACGAGATCCACCGCTTCAACCGCGCGCAGCAGGACGGCTTCCTGCCTTTCGTCGAGCGCGGCACTGTCACGTTGGTCGGCGCAACCACGGAGAACCCGAGCTTCGAACTCAACGCCGCGCTGCTC